>NZ_JAALEH010000064.1:0-33020 GCF_011058195.1 Rhodococcus sp. 14C212
CGGTGGCCAGCCCGGCGGTGAGCGCGAGACTTCGGGAGGACTTCATGCCGGAACATCTACGCGCTATTGCAAACGAATGTCAAAGTCTATTATGCGAATGTCCGCATCCGGATGTCCCGCGACACGCGGCGGAAGGAGGCGGCGTCCGCGCGCGGCGCCGTTACCATCGACCGATGGACCCGGTCCGCAACCCGTACGCTCCCGGCGCGGGGCAGCGCCCGCCCGAACTCGCCGGCCGGGCGAAGCAGCTCGACGCCTTCGACGTGGTGCTCGAACGGATCGCCCGCGGCCGCCCCGAACGCAGTGTCGTCCTCACCGGGTTGCGCGGCGTCGGCAAGACCGTCCTGCTCAATCAGCTTCGCTCCGCGGCGATCTCGCGGAGCTGGGGCACCGGCAAGATCGAGGCCCGGCCCGATCAGGACCTGCGCCGGCCGCTGTCGTCGGCGCTGCACATGGCGGTGCGCGAGATCGCCCCGGCCCACCCGCACCCCGAATCGGTCGAGTACTTCCTCGGCGTGCTCAAGTCGTTCGCGCTGCGGGCCACCGCGGACAAGGGCATGCGCGAGCGGTGGCAACCCGGCATCGACGCCCCCGCGGTCAAGGGCCGCGCCGACACCGGCGACCTCGAGATCGACCTCGTCGAACTCCTGATCGACGCCTCCGGGCTCGCCCGCGACGTGGGCGTGGGCATCGCGCTGTTCGTCGACGAGATGCAGGACCTCGGCGCGCCGGACATCTCCGCGATCTGCGGGGCGTGCCACGAGCTCAGCCAGGAC
Organism: Rhodococcus sp. 14C212; assembly: GCF_011058195.1. Classification (NCBI taxonomy): domain Bacteria; kingdom Bacillati; phylum Actinomycetota; class Actinomycetes; order Mycobacteriales; family Nocardiaceae; genus Rhodococcus; species Rhodococcus sp. 14C212. The sequence goes on from NZ_JAALEH010000064.1 coordinate 777, forward strand.
GCCGCACCCCTCATCGTGGTCGGCGCCGGGCTGCCGCACCTGCCCGCGGTGCTCTCCGCGTCGAAGAGCTACTCGGAGCGGCTGTTCAGCTACCACCGGATCGACCGGCTCGACCGCGGCTCCGCCGACGTCGCGCTCATCGCGCCGGCCGAGCGGGAGGGTGTGACCTTCACGGAGGAGGCGCTCGACGCGCTCTACGAGACGGCCGACGGATACCCCTACTTCGTCCAGGCGTACGGCAAGGCGACGTGGGACGTCGCGGCGACGAGCCCGATCACCGCCGACGACGTGCGCGTCGGCGCGCCCGCCGCCGAGGAGGAACTCGCCGTCGGGTTCTTCGGCTCCCGGTACGAGCGCGCCACGCCCGCGGAGCGGGAGTACATGCGCGCCATGGCCGACCTCTCCGGCGACGACGGTCCCGTCGCGACGTCGAAGATCGCGGCCGAACTCGGCCGCAAGCCGGCGTCGCTGTCGCCCGCGCGGGACGGGCTCATCAAGAAGGGGCTCATCTACTCCGCCGAGCGGGGTTTCATCGGATTCACCGTGCCGCACTTCGGACGGTATCTGCGCGCTCAGCACGACTGAGCTGCAACCGGATTCGCTGTAGGGCGCGGTGCTGGGCGATGCGGACGGCGCCGACCGAGGTGCCGAGCATCGCGGCGGTGCGTTCGGCGCTGTAGCCCTGCAGGATCCGCAACTGCAGCACGCGGCGCTGCTGCTCCGGCAGCAGCGCGAGTTGCCGGCGGACCGCGGAACGCAGCTCCTCGTCGAGCACGCCCTCCTCGGGACCGGGGCCGGCGACGTCGTGCAGCGGCGTCACGGTGCGCGCGGCCTTGCGCCGGGCGTCCGCGACCTTGTGCGTGGCGATCCCGAACGCGAAGCGCAGCAGCGACGCACCGCGATCCTGGTAGCGCGGCAGCGCCCGCGTCAGTGCGAGGCACACCTCCTGGGTGACGTCCTCGGCCGGAGTGTGCGCGCGGGTGCCCTCGTCCATGCGCGCGGCGCAGAAGCTCAGCACATGGGGGCGAACGGAACTCACCACCACGCCCACGGCGTGCGGCTCACCGGCGACGGCGCGCGGTACCCAACGGCGGAGCAGCTCCTCGGTTTCGATGCGGTGCACGGGGTGTCCTCTCGGGCGGGGAAGGTGGCGAGTTCCACCTTTCGCCGCCCGGGCGCCCCGGGCCAGGACCCCTGGGGGTGGTTACTCCTCCACCCACCGCACGGCGTCGTCCAGGCTCGCCCGGTCGGTGCGGCAGGTGTTGGCCGGGTGGCTCTCGTCGGCGTAGCCGAAGGAGATCGCACACACGATGTCGCGCTCGTCGGAGATGCCGAGTTCGCGGCGGACGGCGCCGGCGGCCATCGCGACGGCGGCCTGCGGGACGGCGGCGATGCCGAGCGCCTGCGCGGCGAGGAGCAGGGTGGCGACGTACCCGCCGCAGTCGACCGCTCCGTACGTGCCGAGTGCCTTGTCGGTCGTGACGATCGCGACGTGCGGCGCCCCGAAGAAGCGGTAGTTCTCGAGCATCTGCTCGGTGCGGCGGGCGTAGTCGTCGCGGGCGATGCCGAGGCTGTTGTAGAGGGCGTAACCGGCGCCGCGGCGACGGTCGGCGTACACCCCGCGGTACTCGGCCGGGCCGGGGATGTCCGGGTCGAGGTGACCGGAGGCCGCCTGCTCGTACACCGCGGCCCGCAGTCGCTCGATGGCGTCCCCGCCGGCCACGACGACCTCCCACGGCTGGGAGTTGCACCACGACGGGGTGCGCTGCGCCATCCGCAGCATGGTTTCGATGTCCTCGCGCGGCACCGGCTTGGACAGGAACGCCCGGCAGGAGTAGCGGGTGTCGAGCAGGGTCGAGAGCGAGGCGCGGTGGTCGATCGTCATGTGACCAGGGTCGCACAGGCACCTGTGTAACGCTCGCTCAGGGCCGTCCTGCGGGACCGGTGGCCGTGTAGTTCTCCCGGTCGAACCGCCGGGTGCGCAGCCGGTATCGCCAGGACGAGCCCGGCCACAGCGACCGATTGACCGCGTCGCGGTCCAGGTACCAGCTCCGGCACCCGGTGGTCCACACGGTGCCCGTCGAACGCCGGCGCATCTCGTCGGTGAACGCCCGCTGGGCGGCGGCCCGCACCTCGAGTGCGGCGACGCCCTCCCGGTCGGCGGCGTCCATCGCGGCGGCGACGTAGCGGAGCTGGCTCTCGATCATGAACAGCAGCGAGGTGTGGCCGATGCCGGTGTTGGGCCCGCCGAGCAGGAATGCGTTGGGGAACCCGGCGACGGTCGTGCCCAGGTGCGCCGACGCGCCGTCACGTCCCCACCGCTCGAGCAGGGTGCGGCCGTCGCAGCCGACGACCGGCAGGCCGGCGAGGGCGGCGGACACCCGGAATCCGGTCGCGTACACCAGGACGTCGGCCGCGTGTTCCCGGCCGTCGACGGTGCGCACACCGTGCGGGTGCAGTCCCGCGATCGGGGTGGTGACCACCGTGCTGGAGTCCCGGGCGAGCGCGGGATAGTAACTGTCGGAGAACAGGATCCGTGTGCATCCGATCCGGTGCCGCGGGGTCAGGGCGCGGCGCAGGTCCGGGTCGGGCACCTGCCGGTGCAGGTGCCGCAGCGCCCGGGCCTCGAGGCGGGCGAGCCGGCGGTCGGACCCGGTGAGGGCGGGGACGAGCGCTTCGCCGCGCCAGTACTCGACCGTCCGTCGCGCGCGGTGCGGCAGCGGCAGGTGCTGCCTGCGGCGCGGCAGCACCCAGGCGGGGGTGCGCTGGAACAGCGTGACGCGGCCGGCGGTGTCGGCGAGGTACGGGATCACCTGAGCGGCGCTCGCGCCGGTGCCGATCACGGCGACGTGCCGCCCGGTGATGTCGACGCCGTGGTCCCAACGCGCGGTGTGGAAGGCGGGTCCCGCGAAGGAGCCGTCGAGGCGGGGAATCTGCGGGACGTTCAGGGCGCCGGTGGCCAGTACGAGGAAGCGGGCCTCGTAGTCCGGACCGTGGTCGGTGCGCACGTGCCAGCGGCCCGTCGTCTCGTCCCACCGGCATCCGGCGGCGGTCGTGCCGTAGGCGATCCGGTCGTCGAGTTCGTTCTCTGCGGCGAACGCGTGCAGGTGCGCGAGGATCTCCGGCTGGGTAGCGCGGCCGCGAGCCCAGACGGCCTGGGGTGCGGACGAGTACGAGTACAGGGCGGGATGGATGTCGCACTCGCACCCCGGGTAGGTGTTGTCGCGCCACGTGCCGCCGAGGGCGGCGCTCCGTTCGAGAACGCGCACGTCGCGGCCGCGTTGCCGCAGGTGTGCGGCGGCTCCGAGCCCGGCGAAGCCGGCGCCGACGACGAGTACTTCGGTTCCGATCACTTGAACAGTGTGTAAGTATGGTCTTCACCAGGCAAATCGTGGTTTATATCGGTATCTAGTTCGCGATGGAGAATCCCGAATACTTCCCGATCAAACCACGTCCTCCTCGTTGCCCGGGGTGACCCGGCGCAGCCCCTGGTACGCGTCGGCGGGGGAGCGACGGCCGGCCACGACGGCCTCGACCTCGGCGGCAATGGGCATCTCCACGTCGTACTCGCGCGCCAGTTCCATCACCGTCGGCGCCGTCTTCACTCCCTCGGCCACCTGGCCCAGTCGAGCCACCGCCTCCTCGAGGGTGAGCCCGCTTGCCAGCGCCTCACCGATCCGGCGGTTGCGGGACGCCGGGCTCGTGCACGTCGCGAACAGGTCGCCCATTCCGGTCAGGCCGGCGAACGTCCGCGGGTTGGCTCCCATGACCTCGCCGAGCCGGGTCATCTCGGCGAGGCCCCGGGTGAGCACCATCGCCCGGGTGTTGTCGCCGACCCGCAGCCCCTCGGCCATGCCCGCCGCGATCGCGACGATGTTCTTCAGGACCCCGCCGAGTTCGCAGCCGAGGACGTCGGTGTTGCGGTACACGCGGAAGACCTTCGAGGCGAACAGCGGCTGCAGGGCCGCCGCGACGCGTTCGTCCGCCGTGGCCACCACCGCGGCGGCCGCCATGCCGTCGGCGACCTCGCCCGCGATGTTCGGCCCGGCCAGCAGTCCCACGGGGTGCCCCGGCAGGCATTCGCCGATCACCTCGGTGGGCCGCAGGCGCGTGCCCGGTTCGAGCCCCTTCGCGAGCGAGAGGACCGGCACCCAGGCCCGCACCTCGTTCGAGATCTCGGCGAGGGTGGCGCGGACCGCGTGGGACGGCACTCCGACTACCAGCACGTCGGCCTCGTGCGCGGCCTCGAGGAGGTCCGAGGTGGCGCGCAGGTTGGCCGGCAGGGTCCGCTCGCCGAGGTACCGGGTGTTGCGGTGCTCCTCGTCGATCTCGCGGGCGGTGTCCGGATTGCGGGACCAGAGCAGGGTCGGGGTGTTCCGGGCCGACAGTCCTGCGACGGTGGTGCCCCACGAGCCGGAACCGAGGACGACGACGCGAACCGGACGTGCCATGGTTTGTTGATCCTGTCTGCGCGGAGGGACGGTACGGCCCTCAGGGTGTCAGTTCACCCGTCCCGGCGCCGGATTTTCGCGGTATGCCCGGTCCTCGATCTGCGTCGTACCGTATGTGCGCATGCGCACACTGGCATAGCTGATACCCCAGGGGGTATATTGACGGTAGACCCCGACCGCTTCCCGAGGAGGACGCTCATGTGTTACCCCGTCACCTGCCCCAAGTGCGGAAAGACCGGCTGGGGCGGCTGCGGCCAGCACGTCGACAGCGTGATGAAGTCCGTGCCCGCCGCCGAGCGATGCACCTGCGACCAGGACACCGCTCCCAAGACGAGTTCCGGCATCTTCGGCTCGCTGTTCGGTCGCTGACACCCCCCGGCTCGGGACACGGCGGGTGCGCCCACAGGCGCGCACCCGCCGGTTTCACCGGCCGGCGGTCCAGTCCCCCCGCTCGAGCAACCGCGACACGATCACCCCGGCCACCAGACCCCAGAACGCCGCCCCGATGTTCCAGAACGTCACGTTCGCGGCGGTGACGACGAATGCCACCAGCGCCCCCATCGTGTACTTCGAGGCGAACGCCGTCACGAACGCGCCCTGCAGCGCCCGCAGCATCGCCAGGCCCCCGAGGGTCGCGACGAACGCCGCCGGCGCGGCGGTCATCCACCGCACGAACAGCGGCGCGAACAGTCCGAACACGATCGAGTACAACCCGAAACACACGGCCGCCGTGTACTGACGGCTCCGCTCACCGGATGCGGTGAGCAGGGCGTTCGTCGGGCCGGTCAGGCACGTCGACACCGCGCCGACGCAGGCGGCACCGAGGGACCACACCCCGCACGCGATCGTGGTGACGTTGATCGGGGGCCGGTGCCCGGCCGCCGTGAGTACCGCGACGCCCTGCCCGTTCTGCACGACCAGCACGGTGATCGCCAGCGGGATCACCAACTCCAGCAACGCCGTCCACGTGAACACCGGCGCGGTGAAGACCGGCGACGCGAGGATGCCCGCTCCGCCCGGGGCAGGGGAGAAGCGCCCCGACGCTGCCACCGCGACCGTACCGGCGATCAGCGCCCCGAGGATCGGCGGCAGCCACCGGCCGATCCGGCCGAAGGCGCTCAACGCCAGGAACATCAGCACCATGGGCGCGGCGATCGCGACGTCCGCGCCGAGCGCGACCACCAGGTCCACGCCGAACTTCAGGAAGACGCCGGCCACCATCGCCATGACGATCGGCATCGGCAGCGCCTCCATCACCCGCCGCACCAGTCCGGACGCGCCCAGCACCAGCACCAGCAGGCCGGTGACCAGGAACGCCCCGATCACCTCCGGCCAGGACAGGTGCCCCAGCGACGCGCCGACGAGGATCGTACCCGGAATCGTCCAGGCGAAGCCGAGGGGCTGCCGGTAGGCGATGCTCATCGCGATCGTCAGCACGCCGTTGAGGACGAAGATCCCGAAGATCCACGACGCGAGTTCGGCGGCGCCGAGCCCGCCGGCCGCGCCCGCCGCGAGTACGACCGCGACCGGCCCCGTCGACGAGAAGACCAGCCCGATCACGCCGTTCGCCGCGTACTCGACGCCGAGATCCCGCAGCACCCGGCGCGGCCGGGTCACGGGCCGAGCGGGCCGCTCGAGCAGGTCGGTGTCGTTCGGGGGCGGGGTCTTCTCCTCAACTGCTGTCATCTCGGTTCCTCAATCCTCCTGGCGGAACTGGGCGGCCAGCTCGCTGCGCGAGCGGATGCCGAGCTTCGCGTAGACCCGTGTCAGGTGGTACTGCACCGTCTTCACCGACAGGAACAGCTCGCCCGCCACGTCCTTGTTGGTGTTGCCCGCGGCCACCAGGGCGGCGACCGCCTTCTCCTGCGGCGTCAACGCCGCCAGATCCATGTGTGTCCGGCGCGCACCGTCGCCGTTCGTCTTCATCCCCCCGGCCTTGAGTTCGCGGTCGCAGCGCTGCACGTACGACGTCGCGCCGAGCGTCGCATACAGTTCCCGGGCGGTGCGCATCACCGCGTCCGCCTCGCGCCGCCGCCCGGCGCGCCGTAGCGTCTGGCCGTACGCGAAGTTCACCCGGGCCCGGTCGTACGGCAACGACAGTGTCGCCAGGTTCGCGAGCGCGGACTCGAACGTCTCACGCGCGGCGTCGATGTCACCCCGCGCCCCGTCGATCCGTCCGCGCACGTAGCCGAGCCGCGCCCGGGCGGACAGGTGCCCACGGGAGGCGGCCAGTTCCTCGAACGGACGGAGGAACTCGTCGGCCTCGTCGACGTGTCCGGTCATCACGAGAGCATTCGCGTACAGGTCCGGCCACGGCCAGAAACCCGGTTCCACCAGGGCCTGCCGCCGGCGTGTGGTGAGCGGTGCGAGGTGCCGCAGCACCCCGTCGTAGTCGGCGGCGACCTCTGCGCACTGGGCGGCGGCGATACAGGCCGGCACCACCATGACGGCATAGTCGGTGGCGCCTGCGCGTCCGCGACGCAGGTGCTCGCGGGCCAGCGGCCAGTCCCCGCGCAGGGCGTGCACCTGTGCCCCCGTCCAATGCACCAGCGGCCGAAGCAGATCCAGGCCGGCGGTGTCGAGCTGTGCGGCCGCCCGGTCGACGGTGCGGACGGCGTCGTCCCATGCGCCGAGGGCGAACTCCGTGCGCGCCAGCCACGCCTGCGCCCACAGCGAGATCCGGATCGAGCCGCCGCGGAAGACGGTCGGCTCGGCGCTCTCGAGTTCCGCGCGGGCGCGATCCGGCTCGTCCAGCGCCAGGGCGAGCCAGCCCTCCGCCATGCGGATCCGCTGGCTCTGGGCGCCGAGCCGGAAGTTCTCCGACAGTTCTGCGTACGAGGCGCGGGCCTCGTCGACGCGGCCGGTCATGGCCAGGCCGAGCCCGCGGATCGCGGCCGACTCGACGGCAGCGGGCATGTCGGGAGCTACGAGGGACGAGGCGCGGTCGGCCCACTCGACGAGGCTCGCGCCGTCGAGTTGGGCCAGCGAATGCAGCACCATGCGCTGGCAGATCATCGCACCCAGATCCGGGTCGCGGGCCGGGTCCGGGAGCAGGTGCCATGCGCGCGTGAGCAGCTGGGAGGCCTCGGCCGACCGGCCGCGCTGGATCGCCAGGTAGCCGAGCACCACGTCGCGCATGGAGCCGTCGGGCGCGGCCTCCATCGCGGGCACGAACGTCAGAGCCTGGGGCAGGTCCGCCGCGCCCGTGAGGGCGTCGACGCCGCGGATCAGCCGCTGCGCGCGCTGGTCGCGGTCGGGACTGATGCCGCTCGCGATGATCAGCGCCTCGGCGGCATCCGACCAGGCGCCGACGGCGGCGCGGCGCCGGCCGTACCGATCGAGGCGGTCCGCGAGGTCCGCGTCGGCGGTGGGAGTGGCGGAGACCAGGTGGGTGAGGGCGGCACCCTCGTCGTCGACCAGTTCGGCGGCGCGGGCGTGCAGGTCGCGCCAGCGGGCGGGACCGATGTCGTCGGCGACGGCGGCCCGCGTCATCGGGTCCGGGAAGATCAGGGTGACCGCGCCGCGCTGTTCGCGCCGCCGGAGCAATCCGGCGGTGTGCGCGGCGTCGAGCGCCGCGGTGGGGTCCGTCAGCCCGGCCAGCGCCGCGGCCTGGGTCAGGGTGCTTTCGGCACCGAGCACGGCCGCCGCCTCCACGAGTGCCCGGGTCTCGGCGGGGCAGTGGTCCAGCGTGCGGCGCACGGCGCCCGACCGTTCCTGGGGGGCCGGGAACCGGGCCTGCCAGTGCTGCCACTGGTTGCGGGGGATCTCGTCGAGCAACTGCAGGATCGGGCGGGGTGTGCCGAGGGTGTGCTCGAACAGCCGTCGCGCGGTCCACGGCGACAGGTCCACGCCGATGCGGGTGAGGGCCAGCTGGGCGATGTCCTGCGGCCCGAGGGGCCGCACGTGCACGGAGAGGGCGCGGTGATGGTCGAGCACCTGCCGGGTGCTGTCCGGGACCGTCTCCGGCAGCGGGTCCACGGTCACCAGCAGGACGAGCAACTGCTTGCCGTGGGCGCGGCGGACGGCGGACGACAGCGCCTGCAACGATTCGGAATCGGACCAGTGCGCGTCGTCGACGACGAGAACGGTGGGATCGTCCACCAGGGACAGCAGTTCGTGTGCCACTTCCACCGGATCACGTCCGGTGACGGGGGCCTGCAGCAGTTGCTCGACGGTGCCCCACGCGCGCGCCGCCTCCCACGGGACGCCCGCGGACACGCGGACCTGCCAGCCGCTCGAGACCTCGGTGAATCGTTGCACCAGGGCGGATTTGCCGATACCCGGCGGACCCTCGACGAGGGCGAGCACGGGTGAACCGGCTCGCGCCTCGCCGAGGTGACGGTCGAGCTCGGAGAGCTCTCGGGTACGTCCGACCAGCATGGCGGGGTGAGTCACACTTCCACGGTAGTGGGGCTCGCGGCCGCGGCTTCGGGGGTTCGGGCAACGTACTGCGCACCCCGTCGGATGGGAACGAACACCGTGACCAGGCCGCCGGCCACGGCGATGCCCGCGAAGATGTAGAAGCTCACGTCGTTGCTCAGCCCGGCACCGATGAGAAGGCCGCCGATGATGGGGCCGAAGATGCCGCCGAGCCGGCCGAATCCGGCGCACCAGGCGACACCGGCACCGCGCGCTGCCGTCTCGTAGTAGTTGGAGACGAACCCGTAGATGAGCACCTGGGTGCCGATCGTGCCGACGCCGGCGATCGCCACCGCGGTCAGCAGGACGGGCAGCGGGAACCCGAAGGTGAGCAGGATCAGTGCCAGGCCGGCGAGACCGAACGTGGTGGCGATGACCGGCTGGGGGCCGCGGCCGTCGGCGATCCGGGAGGCCAGGAGGCCGCCGATGATCGCACCGCCGTTGAGCACCAACAGGAATGCGAGCGAACCCTTCGCGTTGTAGCCGGCGTCGGCCATGATCTTCGGCAGCCACGTGTTCAGCCCGTAGGTCAGCAGGAGCCCGGCGAAGCTCATCAGGCCGAGCAGGGTCGTGCCCCACGCGTAGCGGCGGGTGGCCAGGGCGGCGAATCCGACCTTCTCGGCCGGGGCCGGGGCGATCGTGGGCAGCGGGAGACCGAACTTGTCACAGACCGCGGCCGCCTCGTCCGTCCGCCCGCGCGCCTGCAGCCACATCGGGGACTCGGGGAGCTTCACCAGGGCCAGGGGCAGCAGGATCACCAGCGGCAGCGCGCCGATCCAGAACAGTCCGCGCCAGCCGATGGTGTCGCGCAGCACGATGGCCAGCAGGGAGGCGAGGACGCCGCCGGCGGGGACGCCGCTGTAGACGATCGCGTTGAACAGGTTCCGTTTGCCGGGCGGAGCGAACTCGGCCACCACGGCACCCGCGGTGGCGACGAGACCGCCGACTCCGATGCCGGTGAAGAAGCGCAGGATGCCGAAGGAGGTGATGCTGGTGGCCATCGCGGCGGCGCCCATGCCGACGGAGAACCAGACGATGTTGATCAGCATCATCTTCCGGCGTCCGACCCGGTCACCGAACGCGCCGGTGAACAGGGCGCCGACCATGACTCCGATGAGGGCGTACGAGCCCAGCGCGCCGCCCTGCTGCGCGGAGATCGCTCCGAGCTGGCTGGGATCGGCCATCAGTGTGGGCAGGATCGTCCCGTAGACGACGAGGTCGTAGCCGTCGAAGATGATCGCGAGCGTGGCGAGGGCGACGACCCAGATGACGGTGCGGCGGTGCCGGGGACTTGCCCAGGCGGTTGTGTTGTCGGCCATGTCGGCTCCGGTCTGTGAGTGCGGTCACAAGTGAAACGGGGCAGAAAGAGGGCCTCACCGGCAGGGGATCCCTGGCCTGCCGGTGAGGCCTGTGGCGGTGCTGGGGTCTTACCCCAGGTCGCCGCCGGCGACGGGAAGAACCGTGCCGGTGATGTAGGAGGCCTCCTCCGAGGCCAGGAAGGTGATCGCGGCGGCCTGCTCGTCGAGTGTGCCGTACCGCTTGAGCAGCGAGGAGTCGACGGTCTGGTCCACGATCTGCTGGTACCAGCCCTGCTCCTGCTCGCTCTGCGCGGCGGGGCCGCGCGCTACCCGGCGGGCGGGGGCGTCGGTGCCGCCGGGGGCGGTGGCGACGACCCGGATCCCGTACGGTGCGGCCTCGAGGGCGAGCGCGGTGGTGATCGCGTTGACCCCGCCCTTGGCGGCGGCGTAGGGGACGCGGTTGACACCGCGCGTCGCCACGGAGGACACGTTGACGATCGTGCCCGAGCGTTGCTCGATCAGGTACGGGAGCACCGCGCGGCATGTCCACAGCGTCGGGAACAGCGACCGCTGTACCTCCGCCTGGATCTGCGCGGGGGTGTAGTGCTCGTACGGCTTCGCCCAGATCGTCCCGCCGACGTTGTTGACGAGCACGTCGATGCGGCCGTGCTGCTGCCGGGCCTCGTCGAGCGCCGACTGCGCTCCCTCGAACGTCTCGAGGTCGGCGGTGACGGAGTGTGCCTGGAAACCCTTCTCGCGCAACTCCTTCGCCACCTCGTGCACGAGTTCGGAGCGGTCGACGAGGATCACGGATCCACCCTCGGCTGCGATGCGGGTCGCGACCACGAGGCCGATACCCTGCGCGGCGCCGGTGACGGTGACGACCCTGCCGTCGAAGCGGCCCGGGTACACGGTGCCGACCGGAAGAAGGGCGCTCACGCGAGTTCCACCTTCGCCGAGTCTTCGATGGCGCGGCGCATCGTCGCCTTGGCGTGCTCGGCATGGCTGACGATGAGATCGCGGGCCGCTGCGCGGTCCTTGCGTTCGAACGCCCGCACGATCTGCAGGTGGTCGTGCGGAATCTGCTCGTCCACCCACTGCGCGGTGCGCAGCACCTTGCGCATCAACTGGGTCACCTCGAGCCGGTTGTAGGCCTCGAGCAGCACGGGATTGCCGCAGCAGCGGAACAGGAACTCGTGGAAGGCGGCGTTGGTGTCGGTGAACGCGCCCGCGTCGGTGAAGCGGTCGTGGTCGATCGACGCGGTCGACGCCTCGGCGAGAATCCGGAATTCCACGAGCTGCGCGTCGGTGAGCCGGCCGATGGTCAGCTCCAGCGCACCGAGCTCGAGCGCCATGCGCGCGTCGAACTGGGCGTCGGACTCGGTGACGGGCGCGTGCTCCTCGCCGATCTCGTAGTTGCCGACCGGGACCTGCTCGGCAGCGCCGAGGGATACCGGCAGGCCGGTCTCCTCGGCTGCCCTGGTGGCGGCTTCGAGTTCCCGCTCGGTGGGCTGGGGGGCCGGTTCGGCGGCACCGGGGGTCGCGGAGTTGTTGAACTTCTCGAAGTAGAAGTTCGTCACCGAGATGCCCTCGTTCGACAGGTGCGTACGCACCGCCTCGACCATCGGCGGCGGCCCGCACAGGTAGACGTCGACGTCGCCGTCGTTGAGGTGCTTCGGCTCGAACAGGCCGGTGACGTACCCCTTGTTGGGAGCGGTCGACTCCGGATCGGAAACGCAGTAGTCGAACGTGAAGTTCGGCAGCGACCGCGTGTAGGCCTCGAGCTTGTCCAACTCGACCAGATCCTGATCGAAGCTGACGCCGTAGATCAGGTGCACCGGCAGGTCGCTGCCCTCTTCCTGCATCTTCGACAGGATGGCGAGCAGCGGCGCGAGGCCGGTACCGCCGGCGAGCAGGAGGGCGGGGCGCTTGCGCTCACGCAGGAAGAAACTGCCGAACGGGCCGGTGAACTGCAGCGTGTCTCCCACCTGAGCGCGATCACTCAGGTATTCGGACATCAGTCCGCCCTCGGTGATCTTCACCAGGAAGGACAACTGCGGGTCGTTCGGCCCCGTGCTGAACGAGTACGACCGGGTCTGCTCGGTTCCGGGCACCGTGATGTTCACGTACTGGCCCGGCAGGAACACCAGGTCGTCCCGGTTGGGGATCTCGACGGTGAAGCCCACGGTGCTGGGAGAGAACCGCTGCAGGTCCGTGATCGTCGCCGTGTAGGTCGCGGCCGCGGTCTTCGCGACGTCCGAGGTCGTCGCGATCTGCAGCACGAGGTCGGATTCCGGGACCATCTGGCACGGCAGGCAGAAACCCTGCTCGGCCTCGTCGTCGGTCAGCGCCTCCTCGATGTAGTCGCCGCCGTCGTAGTTGCCGGACTCGCACAGTGCCTTGCAGGTCCCGCACGCGCCGTCGCGGCAGTCGAGAGGAATGTTGATCCGCGCCTTGTACGACGCGTCGGCGACCGTCTCGTTCGGTCCGCACTTGATGAAGCGGGTCACCCCGTCCTCGAAGCTCAATGCCACCTGAAAACTCACGGCATGTGCCTCCTTTCGTGAATCGGGGGTGGATCAGACGACGTAGACGTCCACGATGTGGTGGATGTAGTCGTTCTTGAGCACGATCTTCTTCTTCTTGATCACCGGGTGTGGGCCCGAGACGTCGAGGGTCACGAAGTTCGTGCCGAAGTAGGTGTCGGTGGTGTTGTACCGGTAGTACAGCGAGAACCAGTTGTGGCGCAGGTCGATCTCGGTGCCGCGCCGGTCGAGGATCTCGACGTTGGTGATGTTGTGGCCGGTGCGCGGTTCGGGCAGCGACGTCGCGGACGAGCGGTCGGTGCGGATGCGGAACACCCGGTCCTCGAGGCCACCGCGGTTGGGGTAGTAGATGAGCGAGATCTCGCGCTGCGGGTCCTCGGTGAGCTCACCGTTGTCGTCCCATGCCGGCATCCAGTACTCGGCCTGCGGGTGGTAGCACTCGAGCCACTTCTCGAAGTCGCGGTCGTCGAGGAGACGGGCCTCGCGGTAGAGGAACTGCTCGATGTCGGTCTGCGTCAATTCCGTTGCGGCGGTCATGTCCTGGTCTTCCTCAGCGCTCGTTCGTGGTGGTGGGCTCGGCGGCGGCGTTCTCGGCGGTCTCCGCCGCGACGGCCTTGCGCATGCTGTCGAGCCAGAAGCCGTGCTGGATCGGGTACAGGCCCTCGTCCTCGGTCTTCACACCGCTCGACAGCACGTTCTTCATGCCGAGGTCCAGCGCGACCTGATCCGGTCCGCTGAGCTGGTGGGTGGCGCCGCGACTGAGGTCGTTCCACGGGGCGGCCGACGCGAGGTAGGTCTTCTGGCAGGACCGGAACTCCTCGAGGTCGTCCGGGGTGGCCATACCGGTGGCGTTGAAGAAGTCCTCGTACTGGCGGATGCGGTTGGCGCGGGATTCGGCGCTCTCACCCTTCGGGGCGATGCAGTAGATGGTGACTTCGGTCTTGTCGACGGAGATCGGCCGGAAATGCCGGATCTGCGAGGAGAACTGGTCCATCAGGTACACGTTCGGGTAGAGGCAGAGGTTGCGGGACGCGCCGACCATGAACTCGGCCTTCTTCTCGCCGAATTCTGCGGCGAGCTCGGCCTTGCGGGGGAAGAGCGGGCGGTCCTGCGGGTTGCCCCACCACATCCACAGCAGCAGATGGCCGTTCTCGAACGAGTGGTAGCCGCCGCCCTGCTTGCCCCAGGTGCCGGCGTCCATCGCCTTGGTCTCGTTGCTCGACTCGCCGGCGGTGCGGCGCGCGGTGGTGGCCGCGTAGTTCCAGTGCGTCGCCGAGACGTGGTAGCCGTCGGCGCCGTTCTCCGCTTGCAGCTTCCAGTTGCCGTCGTAGGTGTAGGTGGACGAGCCGCGCAACACCTCGAGGCCCTCGGGGGACTGGTCCACGATCATGTCGATGATCTTGGTGGCGTCACCGAGGTGCTCTTCGAGGGGCTTGACGTCCTCGTTCAGGCTGCCGAACAGGAAGCCGCGGTAGCTCTCGAACCGGGCAACCTTGCGCAGGTCGTGACTGCCGTCCTTGTTGAACTGCTCCGGGTAGCCGGCGTCGCGGGGATCCTTGACCTTGAGCAGCTTGCCGTTGTTGCGGAACGTCCAGCCGTGGAACGGGCAGGTGAACGTGGTGCGGTTGTCGGTCTTGCGCCGGCACAGCATCGCGCCCCGGTGGCTGCACGCGTTGATCAGGCAGTGCAGCTCGCCCTCCTTGTCGCGGCTGATCACGACGGGCTGGCGACCGATGTAGGTGGTGAAGTAGTCCCCGTTGTTCGGGACCTGGCTCTCGTGCGCGAGGTAGACCCAGTTGCCTTCGAAGATGTGCTTCATCTCCAGCTCGAAGATCTCCTCGTCGGTGAAGATGTTGCGGCGCACTTGGTATCGGCCGCTGTCCGCGTCTTCGACGAGAGCGCCGTCGAGGGCGGCTCGCACGTGGTCCAGGGTCTCGGTCATGGGGATCCTCCAGGAAGGGTGTCGGGTCGGCCCCGGCGGAGAATGGGGCTGTTTCCGCGTTGCCTCCACCCTGCCAGCATGTGGTCGCAGTCACACCAGGCAAATGCCTAGGCCTACCTAGGACCCTCGGCAGGAGGGTAGGAAGTCCCCAAACGCCCGGTGCGTCCTTCGGGTTGCTGGGACAGCCCGAAGGACGCACCGGGGGTGGGTCACGTCGCCGGGGTGAACTTCTCCCGCCGGATCCGGCGCGGCGACATCCGGCGCCGCTTGCACGCCTTGACGGTGCTGTCGACGAAGGCCTCGGAGCCGCAGATGTAGCCCGTGTGCTCCTTCGCCGACGCCACGTCCTCGACGAAGGCGTCGGGGGCGTAGCCCTCGCGGTCGCCGCCGGGCTCGCGGCTCAGGCACGTGACGAACCGGAAGCCGGGATGCTGCGCTTCCAGTTCGCGGAAGAGGCCGGAGTCGTAGAGGTCCTCGGCGGTGCGCACCCCGTGGTAGAGGACGATCTCGCGCCGCGGATCCAGCGACAGTGCCTGCCGGACGATGCTCTTCATCGGGGCCAGTCCGGTCCCGCCCGCGAGCAGCACCATGGGGCCGGTGGACTCCGCGTCGAACGTGAAGTCCCCGAGCGGTCCGGTGACGTCGACCCGGTCGCCGACCGCGACGGTGCCGAACGCCCACCGGTCGCTCGCGACCCCACCCGGCCGGCGCCGGATGTGCAGCTCGAGCAGCTTTGCCTCACCCGGGGTGTTGGCCAGCGAGTACTGCCGCCGGACGTCGGTGCCCGGGACGGTCAGTCCGACGTACTGCCCGGCGGAGAATTCGAGCGGCGTGTCCAGGGTGAGCAACATCCGCCGCGTGTCGTGGGCGATGTCGCGGACCTCGGTGACGGTGCCGGCGAGGTCGCGCAGCGCGTGGATGGCGTCCCGGTCCCGGCCGTCGTCGGTGCGCGGCCGCTCGACGACGGTGTCGCCGCACGGCGTGGCCTGGCACGCGAGGGCGAAGCCCGCGTCACGTTCCGTCGCGGGCAGCGTCGCCTCGGGAGACGTACGGTGGTCGACGGCGCCCGAGCGAACCCGGATCTTGCAGGTGCCGCACGTGCCCTGATTGCACGAATTGGGCATCCACACCCCGCTGCGCAGCAGTGCGTCGAGCACGGTCTGATCGGGTGCGCACGCGACGGTGGTGTCGCCGAGGGTGACGGTGGCGCTCATGGTCTACACCTCCCAGGTGACGTGCAGGGCGGTGGGTCCGCGGAAGCCCCAGCCCCAGAACTCGACGTCGGCGTTAGTGTCCCGCTCGAGGTTGGGGATGGCGTCGAGCAGTTCCTCGAGGCCGATGCGGCACACGTGGTTCGCGAAGTAGATGCCGGCACACGCGTGTTTGCCGGCGCCGAACGCCAGGTGCGGCAGCGGCGGGCGGGTCATGTCGTACTCGGTGGGGGCGTCGTACTTGCCGGTGTCGTGATTCGCCGAGCCGTACGACAGGATCACCGCGGTGCCTGCCGCGATGTCGACCCCGGACACCGTGGTGTCCCGCGTCGCGATGCGGGCGGTCGCCGACCAGATCGGCGACGTCCACCGCATGCCCTCGGCGATCGCGCGCGGAATCAGACCCGGCTCGTCGACGACGGCTTCGAACTGTTCGGGCCGGCTGAACAGCCCCGCAAGCGTCGAGGACATGGCGTGCCCCGGCTCCTGCATGGCCCCGAGCAGGAACACGTACAGCGTCGGATAGATGTACTCGCGGTCGCGGGTCCGTCCCTCGGGCATGCCGTCGTGCAGCCAGTGCGACATCGCACTGTCGTCCGGGTGTTCGATCCAGTGGTCGATCAGGGGATCGACGATCGAGCGGATCTCCGCCTTGGCCGCGTCGCCGGCCGCGAACCGCTCCTGGTTGGTGAATTCACCGTGGTCGTCGACCTCGGCGTTGGTGAAGGATTCGGACAGCTTGTGGAACCACTCGCGCAGCGTGTCGGAGCCGACGTTCTTCAGGCCGAGCAGGTCGCCGAGGGCGCGGACGCTGACCGGTTCGCAGTACCGGGCGACGAGATCGGCGCGGCCGTCGTTCTCGAACCCCTCGAGATAGCGGCGGGCGATGGGCCGGACCAGGTCCTCGATCCAGCGGTCGACCTCGCCCGGCTGCAGCGCGGGTTCGACCATCGAGCGCAGATCCTGGTGGAGGTCGCCGTTGACACCGATGATTGCGGGATGGCCGAACGTGCGGCCGCCGGCCGGGGTGATGACGGCCTCGAAGTCGTCGCTCGTCGCGATGGCGTGGCACGCCTCGGCGGTCGAGGCGACGAACGCGCCGAGGACGGGCACGAAGGCGACCGGTGCCTCGGCCCGCAGCCGCTCGTAGACCGGGTACGGGTTGCGCTCGAGCTCGGTCATGGTGATCTCGTCGATCCACGAAAGGGTGCTCGTCATCGGTGTTGCTCCTCGATATGTCTTCGGCGGGTAGGCCCCTCGAGCGGGGCCGTTCGTCGGGTGAGGCAGAACATATGACGGCAGTCACACGATCGCCGAGACGATCTGCGCGGCCCCTGGACACATCGCGCGACTTTCTGTGACCGGCGTCTCCGATACGTACGCTCGTGGTGTGAGTGCGACCGAGATCGGAGACTGGGATGCCGCATCCCGGGCGGTGGCGGACGCGTACTTTCCCCACGAGCTGACCGATCTGTCGGGCACCGACCGGCCGAAGCTGTCGCTGACGACGGTCGACCTCGGCGGGGTGACCCTCGGCCGCCTGCACTGGGGTGCCGACATCGCCATCGCGTGCGACTATCCGGGCGCCTACGAGGTGAACATCCCGGTTACCGGCCGGCTCGAATCCCGGGGCAGCCACGGCGAGACCGTTTCGGTGCCCGGTCAGGCCACCGTTTTCCGGGCCGACACACCGAGTGTGATCACCCGTTGGAGCGCAACGTGTTCCGTGCTCGGGGTGAAGTTCGACCGGGAGCATCTCGAGCGGGAGGCCGACCGGATCCTCGGTTCGCCGGTGCGATCGAAGCTCGAGCTGCCCGACCAGCTCGACCTGACCGGTCCGGCGAGCGAGTGGCACGGACTCGTCCGGGCCTTGTCCGAGCAGCTCGACGGCGCCCTCGAGGTGGTGAGCAATCCGGTGGTCGGGGCACAGCTCGCCGGTGCCGTGACTGCGGCGTTCGTCCTGGCCGTCGCCCCACAGGACGGCCCGGCCGCGCCCCCGCGGCCGGGCATGATCCGGCGCGTCCTCGACGCCCTGCACGACGATCCCGGCCGGGCGTGGACCGCGGCCGACATGGCCGAACTGGCCGGTACCAGCGTCCGCCGCCTGCAGGAGGCGTTCTCCCAGTTCGTCGGCCGCAGCCCGTCGGCGTGCCTGCTCGACATCCGGCTCGACCGCGCCCACGACGACCTCGTCGCCGGGGCGGGCGCGGTCACCGTCGCCGACGTGGCCTACCGGTGGGGTTTCAGCCACCCCGGCCGGTTCGCCGCGGCGTTCAAGCGGCGCTACGGGACGACGCCGGCGGAGGTCCTGCGCGGCCGGTGACGGACACCGAAGTCCCGGACGTCGACACCCGTCGAGACGGCTGTCGATGTCCGGGACCTGGGTCGTTGTGTGGGCCTACCCGACCCAGAACTGCGGGGTGGGCCGGTCGAACGACAACTCCGGGAAGTCGTCGTCGCAGATCGGCACCCGGGCTCGGCGCTCCACGTAGTCGTGGCCGTAGGCGCGCATGTACTCGATGCACGCGACGGTGTACCCGACGGGATCGGGGTGGCCGGCACCGGCCGGCCGGAAGAGGTTGGGAAAACCCTTCGCCGTCAACGTGGTCGCCGTGCACGGTGCACCGTCGCGGCCGCACAGCGGGAGGGTGCCGTCCCCGTCGACGAGGAACTTGGCCCGCGCGACGACGGTCGAGCCGGCGAGGATCTCCCAGCGGTGGTCCACGTCGTCGTAGCGGGCGGAGGTCGCGTCGGCCGTGTCGTGGACGGCCAATCGCAGTTCGTCGCGCAGGCGGCCGGCCGCCCGCAGGGCGGCGAAGGAGCGCCCGAGGACCACGGCGTCGAACTCCGGGACGGGGGCGTGGGCGACGGACTTCGAGGCGGTGGTCATCTCGGGCGCTCCTTCGCGGGTGGAACGCCGCGCGCGGGCGGCAGGGGATCGCCCGCGCGCGGCGGCTGGGGGTTACTTGCGGTAGTAGGCGCTGACGTCGTCGTTGCCGACGAGGTCGGGCACGGTCCAGCCGTCGAGGTCGTACTCGCTCATGAATTGCTCGGCCAGGCCCTTCATGCCGGAGACGATGCCGCGGTTCTCGGCGGCGAACAGCAGCTCGGCCTTGACGTTCTCGTGGTTGCCGGAGTAGTTGCGCTCGTACAGTTCGTGGCGGCCGCCGAATTCGGAGCCGATCGAATCCCACAGGGCCTTCATGACCTTGACCCGGTCCACGGCGGTGATCCCGTCGGAGCCGCGGACGTACTTGTCCAGGTAGGGCCGTACCTCGGGGCTCTTGAAATCGGCGGCCGACGAGGGCAGGTAGATCAGGCCGGACGCGACGTCCTGCTCGATGATCTCCTTGACCCGCGGATACCCCTGAATCATGAACATCCGGTAGGTCAGGCCGTACTCGAGCTTCGGGATGACGGTGTCGCCGATCCATGGCTCGGGGTCGCGGGCCATCGACTCGGTCAGCGACCAGAACAGGTTGCGCCAGCCGATGACCTCACCGACGCGGGTCTGCACGCCGCGGAAACCGCCGGCGCCGGTCGCGTCGAGGGCCTTGAGCAGGAGGCCGGCGATGAAGTCGAGCTTGACGGCCAGGCGGGTGCAGCCCTGGAAGGTGAACCGGGGCAGGAACCCGGACTGCGGGAAGAACGCGTTGATCTTCTCCACGTCGCCGTACATGAACACGTTCTCCCACGGCACCAGCACCTTGTCGAAGATGAAGATGGCGTCGTTCTCGTCCATGCGCGAGGACAGCGGGTAGTCGAACGGCGAGCCGACCACGGCGGCGTTCTGGCTGTAGGAGGCGCGCGAGATCAGCTTGATGCCGGGGGCGTCCATCGGCACCGTGCAGATCAGGGCGAATTCCTTCTTCTTGATCGGCAGGCCGTAGTGCGCGATGAAGTTGTAGTTGGTGATCGCCGAGCCGGTGGCGACGACCTTCGCGCCGGAGACGATCAGGCCGGCGTCGGTCTCCTTCTCCACCTTCATGAACACGTCGCCGACCTGGTCCGGGGGCAGCTGCCGGTCCACCGGCGGGTTGATGATCGCGTGGTTCCAGTACAGGACCTTCTCCTGCGATTCGCGGTACCAGCGCTTGGCGTTGTCCTGGAACGGGGCGTAGAGCTCACTGTTGGCGTTGAGAGTGCCCAGGAAGGAGGCCTTGTAGTCGGGGGACCGGCCCATCCAGCCGTAGGTCATCCGCGCCCAGGTGGCGATGGCGTCGCGCTCGGCGAGCAGGTCGTCGGCGGAGGTGGGGGTGCGGAAGAACGGCATGGTCACGCCGCCGTTGCCGGTGTCGGTGGGACAGGTGAGGGTGCCGACGTGCTCGCCGGTGTGCAGCGAGTCGTAGAGGCGGGCGGTCATGCGGATGGAGTTGCGGAACGCCGGGTGGTTGGTGAAGTCCTTGACCCGCTCGCCGTGCAGCCAGATCTCGCGGCCGTCCTTGATCGATTCGATGTACTCGTCCCCGGTCATCGGCCGCGTGGCGAAATTCTGCTGCCGGTTCGCCGGGGAGTCGGCGGCGACGTTCACCGTGGAGCGGTCGATCGTGTTCTCGCCGGGACGGGACTCGAGAGTGGTCATGGATATCTCCTTGCGGGTGAAGGGAACTGGTGAGTGGTTCCGGGCGGTGGTCAGTTCACCGCGGCATCGAGGTGGAGCGGGGTGAACCGGGTCCGGGCGTCGAACCAGCCGCTGTGCGGATCGTCCATCGAGCCGTTCCACGCGGCGGAGGCGCTCGGTGCGCCGAGTTCGTGGAAGGTGCTCCGGTAGAACAGCAGCGGGGCGGTGTCGCGGCACTGGGCGTCGACGATCTCGCCGATGTAGATCACGTGGTCGCCGCCGTCGTACTCGCGCCACGGGACGCAGGACAGGGTCGCCGCGGCCCCGGCGAGCACCGGCGCCGTGGGTCCGTCCTCGAACACCGGGCCGGGGGTCTGCGGCCGGCCGGCGAAGTGCAGGGCGGTGTCGACCTGGTCCGCGGCGAGGATGTTCACCGCGAACGGTGCGCCGGAGAGGAAGCCGCACGCCTTGGACGTGCGGGTCAGGGTGACCTGGCACAGCCGGGGCTCGAGGGACACGGCGGTGAACGCGGTGACCGTCGCGCCGTGGGGCGTGCCCTCGTGGTTGGCGCAGGTGATCACGGTGACGCCACTTGCGAACTGTCCGAAGATGTTCCGGAGCCGACGCTGTTCCATTTCGGCGCTCCTCCCGGGTCGATCCGTGCTGGTGTGATGTAGACCATAGGAGCGGGTGGGTGCCGGCTGCGATCCGCTGAACGCGGTCGCTATCCGGTTAGCGCGGCCGGCGTGACCGATGGCCTCGTTTGCCCGGAGACGTGTTGCCCATCACACTGGGCAGTGGGTCCCGGGTATACCGGGACGAAGGTCCCGAGTGGCGAACGGCGCCGAAGGTCCCGGGGACGGAAACGGAGGTACAGGGTGAGGTCGACGCCTGATCCGGCCGATTGGGACGAAGCCGAGCATGTGGTGTCCGACGCGTACTTCCCGCACACCCTGGCACCGCTGGCCGCCGGTACGGAACCGCACGTCGACGTCCGCGCGCTGCAGCTCGGTCCGCTGCGGCTGGCGCGAATCGGATGGGGCGCCGAGGTCACGGTGCAGTCGGACCATCCGGGTGCCTACGCGGTCAACATCCCCCTGTCTGGGCGCATCGAATCGGTGACGGCGGGCCGCGAGGTGGTCTCGGTGCAGGGACAGGCGTCGGTGTTCCGGCCGGACACCGCCGCCACCATCACCCGCTGGACCGACGACTGCGAGATCGTCGGCGTCAAGCTCGACCGCGACTACCTGGACCGTGAGCTGGCGCGGATCCTGGGACGTCCCGACCTGCAGTTGCCGGAGCAGGTGGACCTGACCGGGGAGGCCGGTCAGAGCTGGATGACCCTGCTGCGGTCGGTGGTCGACCAGCTGCGCGCGGACGAGGAGCTGTGGCGCAACCCATTGGTCGCCGAGCAGCTCTCCGGCGCCCTGACCTCGGCGTTCGTGCTCGCGGTGATGCCCGAAGGCGGGACCGGCACCGCGGCGCGACCGCGGATCGTCAAGCGGGTCCTCGACCGCATCCACGAGGATCCGGCCCAGCCGTGGACGTCGGCGGACATGGCCGAGCTGGCGGGCGTGAGCGTGCGCCGCCTCCAGGAGGGATTCCGCGAGTACCTGGGGGTCTGTCCCCGCGACTACCTGCTCGACCTGCGCCTCGAGCGGATCCACGAGGAGCTCGCGGCCGGCGACCCGGCGACGACGTCGGTCACGGAGGTGGCCCTGCGCTGGGGGATGACGCACACCGGCCGCTTCGCCGCCGCCTACCGCCGCAAGTACGGCGTGACCCCGTCCGCGACCCTGCGCAGCTGACGGGTCCTACCCGCGGTACCCGAGGTCGGCGCCGAGGGCGTTCGCGGACTTCACCAGGCAGTCCGCGGCGAGCGCGCGGAATTCGTCGGGCGTGTGCCGGGCCGTCGACGTCGAGCAGGCGAGCACACCGACCACGGTGCCGGTGGCATCGCGCACCGGCGCCGCGGCCGAGATGAGGCCCTCCTCGAGTTCGGCGGAGGTGAGCGCGTAGCCCTGGGCGCGCACCCGGGCCAGCTCGGCCCGCAGTTCGTCCGCGTTGCCCACGGTCGCGGTGGCGAGCTTCTCGAAAATCGTGTCGGCGACGACCTGCTCGACGGTTTCGGCGGGGGCCCACGCCAGCAGCGCCCGGCCCATCGACGTCGCGTATGCGGGGACCCGGGTGCCCACCGAGACGTTGATGCTCATGATGCGCCGTACCGGGACCCGGGCTGCGTACACCACCTCGGCGCCGTCGAGAACGCCGAGGGAGGCGGATTCGCCAGTGTACTCGGAGATCTCGACCAGCCGCGGCATGGCGGCCTCGACCAGGGCGTGCGAGGCGGAGTAGTGCTGACCGATGCTGAGCACGCGCGGGGTCAGCGACCATCGGCTGCCCGCGTTGCTCACGTAGCCGAGCTTCTGCAGGGTCAGCAGGATGCGGCGGACCGCGGGCCGGGACAGGTCGGTCTTCGCCGCCAGTTCGGCGAGGGACGGGTTGGGGTGTTGTTCGTCGAACGCGAGCAGCACCGCGAAGCCGCGCTCGA
This sequence comes from Rhodococcus sp. 14C212, assembly GCF_011058195.1. Classification (NCBI taxonomy): domain Bacteria; kingdom Bacillati; phylum Actinomycetota; class Actinomycetes; order Mycobacteriales; family Nocardiaceae; genus Rhodococcus; species Rhodococcus sp. 14C212. The sequence goes on from NZ_JAALEH010000064.1 coordinate 23,756, forward strand.
TGCTCTGGACGAAATCCCGGTCCTGACTAGGCATTGCTGGCTCCTACCTGCGGTTTCGGCGCCCGGGGCCGCCCGGGTGTTGACAATCACCTGTGACTGGACGCACAGTGTGTGTACGCACTGCGATACATAAGTACGCACAGCGTACAACCCGAGTGGCGTGAGCGCCAGCCCCGCGATCACCACGACAGCTTTCGCGACCATCGTTCGAGCCTCGCCGAGGAGGACACATGACCACCACCGAAAACCCCACCGCCCACGCGTCGGGCAACGCCGCCACCGACAAGTTCAAGAGCGAGCGAGTCTCGTCGGACACGTCGGTCGAGCGCGCCGCCGCCATCTACAAGGACGTGCTCGGTGCGTTCGCCGAGATCATCCGCAAGCACGAGGTCACCTACGACGAGTACCGCGTGCTCAAGCAGTGGATGATCGACGTGGGCGAGTACGGTGAGTGGCCGCTGTGGCTGGACGTCTTCGTCGAGCACGAGGTCGAAGAGGTGCACTACAACCGCAAGCACTTCAGCGGCACCAAGGGCAGCATCGAGGGCCCGTACTACGTGCCGAATTCCCCGAAGCTGCCGGCCAAGTGCACCATGCCGATGCGCGAGCAGGACAAGGCGGCCGAGGCCCTGATCTTCAAGGGTCAGGTCGTCGACCTCGAGGGCAACGGCCTGCAGGGCGCCACCGTCGAGCTGTGGCACGCCGACGAGGAAGGCCTCTACTCGCAGTTCGCCCCCGGCATCCCCGAGTGGAATCTGCGCGGTACCGTCGAGTGCGACGACGAGGGCAACTTCGAGATCACCACCCTCAAGCCCGCCCCCTACAAGATCCCCGCCGACGGCCCGACCGGCTGGTTCATCGAGTCCTACGGCGGCCACCCGTGGCGCCCCGCCCACCTGCACCTGATGGTGAAGGCTCCCGGCAAGCGCGCGATCACCACCCAGCTGTACTTCCAGGGTGGCGAGTGGGTCGAGGACGACGTCGCGACCGCGACCAAGCCCGAGCTCATCCTCGATCCGCAGCCGAACGCCGAGGGCGTCGACGAGGTGACCTACAACTTCGTGCTCGACCCCGAGGCCTGATCGTCTCCATGGACCGGGTCCACGTGAGTTGACGAATGCCGGTGTCCACCAAGAGGACACCGGCATTCGTCGTCCCCGAGGGTCCACTGTTGCCCGCATCACCGCCGATATCCGATTGTGAGCTGTTCGATGTCCGACCCCGACCTGAAGATCGTCTCGATCGACACGACGATCATCGACGTGCCACTGGTGCGTCCGCACAAATTCGCCACCACCACCGCCGAGAAGCAGCCCATCCTGCTCGTGGCGATCACCACCGCGGGCGGCGTCACCGGTTACGGCGAGGGCGTCGTGCCCGGCGGTCCGTGGTGGGGTGGTGAGTCCGTCGAGACGATGAAGGCGATCGTCGACGGCTACATCGCCCCCTACATCGCCGGCCGCGGCGTCGACGAGATCAGCGGCATCATGGTCGACATCGAACGCGTCGTCTCCGGCGCCCGGTTCGCCAAGGCCGCCGTCGATGTCGCCCTGCACGACGCCTGGGCCCGCGCCCTCGGCGTCGGCGTGCACGCCCTGCTCGGCGGCGCCTTCCGCACCGGGGTCGACGTGCGCTGGGCGCTCGGCGCCGCGCCGGTGGAGGAGATCCTCGAGGAGGTCGAGGAGAAGATGGCGGCACGCCTGAACTTCGCGTTCAAGCTCAAGATGGGTGCGCTCGACCCGAAGGTCGACACCGAACGTGTCGTCACGATCGCGCAGGCCCTCGAGGGCAAGGCCGGCGTCAGCATCGACGTCAACGCCCGCTGGGACCGGTTCACCGCGCTGCGGTACGTCCCGCAACTCGTCGACGGCGGCGTCGAACTCATCGAACAGCCGACCCCCGGCGAGCAGCGCGAGGTCCTCGCCGAGATCAACCACCTGGTGTCCGCCCCGGTCATGGCCGACGAGTCCGTGCAGACGCCGCACGACGCGCTCGAGATCGCCAAGCTCGGCGCCGCCGACGTCATCGCCCTCAAGACCACCAAGTGCGGTGGGCTGCAACGCAGCAAGGAGGTCGTGGCCGTCGCCAAGGCGGCCGGAATCCGCTGCCACGGCGCCACCTCGATCGAGGGACCCATCGGCACTGCGGCGTCCATCCACTTCGCCTGCGCCGAGCCCGGGATCAACTACGGCACCGAGCTGTTCGGGCCGCAGCTGTTCGCCGTCGAGCTGCTGCAGACCCCGCTCGACTACTCCGACGGGCAGGTGCACCTGCCGCAGGGGCCCGGCCTCGGCGTCGAACTCGACATGGACGTCGTCAAGCACCTCGCCCGCGACTGACCACACCCGAAGGGAGTACTCACCATGGCACTGTTCCACGTTCGCATGGACGTCGACATCCCCCGCGACCTCGACCCCGAGGTACGCGCCGAGACCGTCGCGCGGGAGAAGGCGTACAGCCAGGAACTGCAGCGCGAGGGCAAGTGGCGGGAGATCTGGCGCATCGTCGGCAAGTACAGCAACATCAGCATCTTCGACGTCGACTCCGCCGACGAACTCCACGAGATCCTGTGGAACCTGCCGCTGTTCCCGTACATGAACATCGAGATCATGCCGCTGACCAAGCACGGATCCGACATCAAGGACTAGTGACCGCCGGCAGGCCATACTCGGGTAATGGACCTGCCGCTGCACGACGTCTACGCCGAACCCACCCTCGCGGACCTGATGCCGTCCGTGCTCGCGTCCGCGGGGGTGCCCGGCGAGGCCAACCGTCTCGCGCTCGACGAGCAGTCCCGCACCGTCGTGTTGCTCGTCGACGGCATGGGGTGGAACCTCCTGCGACGAAACACCGCCGCCGCCCCCTTTCTTGCCGGCCTCGACGGCCGGCCGATCCGCGCCGGATTTCCCACCACCACCGCGGTGAGCATCGCCTCCCTCGGCACCGGCCTGCCCTCCGGCGCCCACGCCGTCACCGGCTACCAGTCCTACGTCGAGGAAATCGACGCCCCGTTCAACTGGCTGCGCTGGACCCTCGCCGGGACCGCCGTCGACCAGCGCGATCGGCTCGTCCCCGAATGGGTGCAGCCTCACCCGACGGTGTTCGAGCGTGCCGACGCGGCCGGGCTGACGGTGACCACCGTCGTGCCCCGCAGTTTCGACGGCAGTGGCCTCACCCGGGCCGTGCTGCGCGGCGGAAACTTCGTCGGTGTCTCCGCCTACGGCGACCTGCTCGCCCACGTGGTCGCTGCCGCCGCCGCCGACGACCGCACCCTCGTCTACTGCTACCTCGGCGAGGTCGACACGCTCGGCCACCTCTACGGACCCGAGTCCCCGTCCTGGACTGCGCAGCTCACCGTCGTCGACCGGTTCGTCGAGCAGCTCGTCGCGGCCCTGCCCGCCGGGACGCGGCTGCTGATCACCGCCGACCACGGCATGGTCGACGCCTCCCGCGGACGTCGCGCCGACTTCGACCACCTCTCCGGTCTCTCGGAGGACGTCGACGCGATCGCGGGCGAACCCCGCTGCCGGCACGTGCACACCCGGCGGCCCGACGCAGTGCTCGAGCGGTGGCGCAACGAACTCGGCGACGACATGTGGACCGGCACCCGCGACGACGTGATCGCCGGCGGCCTGTTCGGCCCGGACCCGTCGCCCGCCGCGTGCCGACGCATCGGTGACGTCGTCGCGATCGGCCTCGGTGAGTCCACGGTGATCCGCTCCGACGGCGAATTGGTCATGTCGCAGCTGCCCGGACAGCACGGTGCGCTGACCGAGGAGGAGCTGCTGGTGCCGTTGCTGCAGGTCTGAGAGCCGAGGGGCCGGAAGATACGTGTGACGGAGAGTACCTCGACCGGGTACCGGCGGCGTCCTATCGTGGCGTACATGCGCACCCAGGGATCGACGATCTGGCACTGGACGGTGAGCCTGCGGGCGATCCTCGTCTTCTGGTTCGTGCGGATCTTCGTGAAGCCGCTCTTCACCTGGTGGCCGGCCACCGACCGGGGCATCGAGGCGCTCAGCCGGCTCGACCGTCGCGTCGACAAGCTGCTGCCCCGTCCGCGTGGCGTCGACATCGACCCCCTGACCCTCGGCGGGGTGCCCAGCGAGCGCATCGAACCGCCGCAGCCCGCCCGGGACTCGCTCGCCGGGACTACCATCCTGTACTTCCACGGCGGCGCCTTCGTGTTCTGCGGCCTCGCCACCCACCGCACCGTGTGCTCGCTGCTCGCCGCCGAGTCGGGTGTTCCGGTGTACTCCGTCGCCTACCGGCAGCTTCCCGTGGGCTCGATCGGGACGTCCGTCATCGACGCGATGGCCGCCTACACCGCGCTGCTCGAGACGGTCGAGGACCCCACCCGCATCGTCGTCGCCGGTGACTCGGCCGGCGGCTACCTGGCGATGAAGGTCGCCGAGATCGCCGCGCTGCGCGGCATGATCCGGCCGGCGGCGGTGATCGGCTACTCGCCGCTGCTCAACCTCGAACTCGAGGAGCACGACCCCGACTTCATGAAGCGCGACGCGTACCTGCCGATGCGGCAGGTCGAGAAGCTGCGCGACCGCTGGCTCGCCGGTCCCGACTACATCGAGGGCGAGGAGTCACCCGTCCGTGCCGATCCGGCGCTGTTCCCGCCCGTGTTCTTCTCCGTCGCCGAGTACGAGATCACCCGACCCGACGTCGAGATCATGACCGGCGCCTTCGACGAGGTGGGCGCGACGGTCGAGACCCACCTGTGGGCCGGTCAGGTGCACGCCTTCCCGGTGATAGGGCAGGTGCTGCCCGAGGCCCGCACGCTGCTGCATTACAGCATCGACTTCGTGCGGCGCACCGTCGTCGCGGAGGAGCGTCGCCATACGGCATGACCCCGTCGTGGCGACCCGATGTCACATCCATTCGATCCGAGCGACGCGGTGTGACATTCGGTCGCACGCCCGAGCGGTCGGTCGCACGCCCGAGTGGTCAGGTGTTGGTGTCGGACGGGTTCGGGGTCTCGGGGAACCCGGCGGACGGGCGGCCGTCGTCGCCGGCCGTGCACGTGACCCCGAGGGTGTAGGCGCTCATCGACAGCGACCCGTACGCGAAGCCGTCGACCAGTGGTTCGACGAGATCGTCGCCCACCCCAGCCAGGCCCGCGAGGTACAGCAGCGGCAGGAAGTGATCCGGGGTGGGTACCGCGCGGTCGAAGTCGGCGTGCCCGTCGAGGGTCGCGACGCCGTCGGGGCGGTCCATGATCATCACCCGCGCCGCCGCGTCGAAGCGGTGCGCCCAGTCGAACCCCTCGTCCGGGAGGCGCCGATCCATGCCGGCGAGGTTGTGCACGATGTTGCCGCTGGCCACGACGAGAACGCCCCGTTCGCGTAGCGGCGCGAGCTTCGCGCCGAGTTCGAGGTGGTAGTCGAAGTCCTGGTAGGCGTTCAGGCTCAGCTGCACGACCGGCACGTCCGCAGCCGGGAAGGCGTGGGTGAGCACCGACCAGGTGCCGTGGTCGATGCCCCACGAGTCGACGTCCGCGCCGACCCAGGTCGGATGCACGACGTCGGCGATCTCCTCGGCCAGTTCGGGCAGCCCCGGCGCCGGGTACTGCACGTCGAACAGTCGCTGCTCGAAGCCGAAGAAGTCGTGGATCGTGCGCGGGCTGGGCATGGCGGTGACGGCGGTGGCATTGATGAACCAGTGTGCCGAGATCGCGAGGATCGCGCGCGGCGTGGGGACCGCGTGCCCGAACGCCCGCCACGCCTGGGTGTAGCGGTTCGCGTCGAGCGCGTTGCGGGGACTGCCGTGCCCGAGGAACGCGGCCGGCATGCGCGCGGACGGTTCGGCGGCCACGTCAGCTGAGCCTCGGCCGGAGCCATTCCACGAGGTCGTCGAGGACCTGCTTCTTCTCCGGTTCGTTGAACACCTCGTGGTAGAGGCCGTCGTACAACTTCAGGGTCACGTCCGTCGACCCGACCCGCTCGGCGACGAGCCGGCTGCCAGCCGGGGCGGTCAGCCGGTCCTCGGCGCCGTGTTGCAGCAGGACCGGCAGGTTCAGCGCAGGCAGCCGGCCGGGAAGGCTCTCCCCGGTGACGACGAGGGCCCGCGCGATGCCGGCGGGCACGAGCCCGTGATGCACCAGCGGATCGGCTTCGTACGCGGCGACGACCTCGGGGTCGCGGGAGACGCCCGCGGAGTCGAGCTTCTGCACCGGTAGCTGCGGCAGCACGCGCCCGATGAGCTTGCCGAGTTCGACGACGACGCGCGGCGTGCCGGAGGTGACGTCGACCGCGGGGCCGGAAAGGGCGAGGGCGGTGAGCTCGTCGGGATGTTCGAGCGCGTAGGCCAGGGCGACGGCCCCGCCCATGGAGTGGCCGAGCAGGAACCGCGGCAGGCCGGGGTTGTCGAAGGAGGCGATGCCGAACAGCCGGTTCACGTCGCCGGTGTACTCGGCCATCTTCCGCAGATATACGCGCCTGCCGCCGGAGCGACCGTGCCCGCGGTGGTCGAGCGCGTACACGGTGAGGCCGAGATCGCCCAGGCGCTCGATCACGTGGTCGTATCTGCGTGCGTGCTCGCCGAATCCGTGGCACAGCACGAGCACGCCGCTCGGGTCCCCGTCGGGCGCCCACACGTCGTAGACGATGCGGGTGCCGTCGGCACTGGTAAACGAAGTCTCGGTTCGCTGCATGATGGCTCCTCACCGCGTGGGTCCGCCGCCGGATCGCGTCATCCTTCCACGAATCGCCGCCGGATCGGTGCGCATTGCGGCGACCGCGCGGCTGCGTGTTCAGTCCTCGGTTCCCGGCGGTGCCTCGCTGGTCATCGACCGTCGCAGCGCGAGGATCAGGCTCGACAGGGCCGGCGACCGGGGCGCGTCGCTGCGGACCACGCCGCACACCGGGACGCTGAGGCGATTGCGCGCCTCGCGCATGTACGCCAGGCCCGTCCGGGGGGTCTCCGCGGCGGTGCTCGGGTACAGGACCGTCCACGCCCGCGGATTGGTGATGACGTCGAGGGTGGCGGTGTGGTCGCTCGCGATCGACGGCCCGAGCTGCACCCGGCGTCCCACCGCGCGGAAGGCGTCCTCGATCACCGTGTGGATGAGCACCTGGCTGGGCCGGGGCGGCAGCAGCAGCGGGTAGGGCGCCAGGTCGCCGAGGTCGACGGTGGAGAACGCGGAAAGCGGGTGCCTGCTCGACGTGACGATGACCAGGTCCTCGATCCCCAGTTCCACGGTCTCGAGACCCGGGCGGTCGACGCCGCCGCGGATCAGGGCGACGTCGGCGTCGCCGCCGGCGACGGCGTCGATCCGGTCGGCGAAGCTCTTGATGACGAACTCGATGTCGATCGCCGGGTACTGCTCGCGGACGTGGGCGATGGCATCGAGGCTCTGGGACGCGAAGGTCATGTTCGCGGCGATGCGGATGCGGTTGCGCGGTTCGCGCGCCACCGCATACGCCTGCGCCTCGAGGCTGAGCACCTGCTGCGCGATGGGGACCAGCCGCGAACCGGCGGGGGTCAACCGCACCACCCGGGTGGACCGCTCGAACAGCGACGTGTCGAGTTCCTTCTCGAGCCGGGTGATCTGGTGACTGATGGCGGACTGGGAGATGAAGCACTTCTGCGCGGCCTTGCTGAAGCTCAGCTCCTCGCTCACGGCGAGGAAGTAACGCAGCTGGCGGAAGTCCATGTCGACATCCTACTTATGAGCGATCGAGATAAGACTTCCGCGAATGCGGCAGGTTGGTGGCCATCGGACTGCCGTCTCCATACGGTGGTTGTCATACATCGACTTCAAGGTGGAGGTAGAGGTAATCGTGGGCAGCACAGCAGTGACCGATCGGACCGAGGTCGTCGTCGTCGGTTCGGGCTTCGGCGCGCTGGCAACGGCGAAGAAGCTCGCCAAGGCCGGGACGCCGTTCGTCCTGATTTCGGAAACCACCGAACATCTCTTCCAGCCCCTGCTGTACCAGGTCGCCACCGGCGTGCTCTCGGCCGGTGAGATCGCCCCGTCGATCCGCTCCATCCTCGCCAAGTACCCCAGCGCGGACGTCCGCCTCGGCCGGGTCGTCGACGTGCGGCCCGACGTGCACGAGGTCGACTACGTCGCCGGCGGCGTCGTCCACACCGTCGGGTACCGCTCGCTCGTCGCGGCAACGGGTGCGCGCCAGGCCTACTTCGGCCGCGACGAGTTCGAGAAGGTCACCTACGCCCTCAAGACCGTCGAGGACGCCGAGCGGCTGCGCCGGCAGATCCTGCGGTGCTTCGAGGAAGCGCACACCACCACCGACCCGGAGCGCCGCCGCAACCTGCTGAGCTTCGTGGTCATCGGTGCCGGCGCGACGGGCGTCGAGCTCGCCGGCCAGATCAAGGAGCTCGCGGGCCGTTACTTCGAGCAGTCGTTCCACGACATCAGCGCCGACGACGTCTCCGTCACCCTCGTCGAGGGCGCGGGCGAGGCCCTCCCGGCCTTCGGCGGCAAGCTCAGCGAGTACACCAAGCAGTCGCTGCAGAAGTCGGGTGTCGACGTCGTGCTCGGTACCTTCGTCACCGACATCGACGAGCACGGTGCCACGCTCAAGGCGGGCGACGAGGAGCGCCGGATCACCGCCGAGACGATCATCTGGTCGGCCGGCGTGCGCGCCAACGACTTCGCCGGCGTCCTCGCGGAGCGCACCGGCTGCGCCACCGACCGTGCGGGCCGGCTGCTGGTCAACCCGGACCTCACCGTGGGCGGCTACGCCGACGTGTACGCCATCGGCGACATGACGTCGCTGAACAACCTGCCCGGGCAGTCGCCCGTCGCGATGCAGGGCGGCCGCCACGTCGCACGGACGATCCTCGGCAAGCAGCCCATGGGCACCCCGTTCAAGTACCGGGACAAGGGCAGCATGGCCATCATCAACCGCTTCCGCGCGATCACCCGCGTCGGAAAGATCGAGCTGAGCGGCTTCGTCGCCTGGGTGCTGTGGCTGGCCGTGCACCTGGTCTACATGGTGGGCTTCCGCAACCGCTACGTCGCGGTGATGTCGTGGTTCGGATCCTTCCTCGGCCACCGGCGCCCGCACTTCCACTACGCGCAGGAGCCGCACCGGCTCGACGCCGACGTCCCCGACGACGTGACGGTCTCCGCCGTGCCGGCCCCGGTGGACCGCGCTCCCGAGAAGAAGCCGGAACCGGAGAAGGTCAGCGTCCGATAGGACGACTCGACGAGAACCGGGCCCCGTGCCGTTCGCTGCGAACGGCACGGGGCCCGGTTCTCGTCGAGTCGTCCTATCGGACGCTGACC
>NZ_JAALEH010000065.1:0-32601 GCF_011058195.1 Rhodococcus sp. 14C212
GTCGGGACGGGTGTCATGGCGACCTCCCTCGGGCGGGACCGCCTTCCACGCTAGCCCCGGCGTCGCGGTCCGCATCAGGGAAGAAGGTCACCGGCCGATGAGTTTGCGGTCGTTCGGCGGTCGGAACAGGTACAGCATCGTTCGCAGCGGAGGAGTGAGCACCATGTTGGACCGTTCCCCAGCCTTTTCCGGCTTCGCCGTCGACGACGTGGCCGCGGCCGCGAAGTTCTACGGTGACGTCCTCGGCGTCTCCGTGTCCGAGGAGCACGGAATGCTCCACCTGCACCTCGACGGCGGCCGCGACACGCTGATCTATCCGAAGGAGGACCACACCCCGGCCACCTACACGATCCTCAACTTTCCGGTTCGCGACATCGAGAAGGCGGTGGACGAACTCGCCGCGCGCGGCGTCCGGTTCGAGCACTACGAGGGTGTCGACGGCAAGGGCATCTTCCGTCGGGTGGGCCCGCCGATCGCCTGGTTCCGGGATCCGGCGGGCAACATCCTCGCCGTTCTCGCGGTGGACGAGACCCCGGCCGACGAACAGATCCGCGCGCTGATCGAGGAGCACACCGCGGCCCGCAACGCCAAGGACGTCGATCGGCTCGCCGCGTGCTACGTCCCCGGTGCGACGGTGTTCGATCTGGCGCCGCCACTGCGCAAGACCGCTCCCGATCCGCAGGCCTGGGCGGCGTGGTTCGCGGGGTTCGACGGCCCTCTCGACTGCGAGGTGCGGGATCTGCGCGTCGAGGCGGCCGGCGACGTCGCGTTCTGCCACGCGCTGTCGCGGCTGGGAGCGACGCAGCACGGTGGACCGCGGTTCGACCTGTGGTTCCGCGTCACGTTCGGGCTACGCCGCGTCGAGGGGTCGTGGCGGATCGCGCACGAGCACGAGTCCACCCCGTTCCACATGGACGGCTCCTTCCGGGCCGTCACGGACCTGCAGGAGTGACCGGATCAGTCCGGTGGCTGCAGTTCGTGCCTGCCGCTGTTGCCCGCGCCACCCGAGTTGCTGCGCAGCCACCGGCCGGGCAGCTTGCCCGCGAGGTCGCCCAGCGGGCCCACCGCTCCACGGAGCAGTTCGACGGTCTCCTGCAGCACGTCGATGCTGGTGCTCATCCGCTGGATGCTGGGGGTGAGCTGCGCCAGCGTCTCGGACAGCGACACGATCTGATCGAGCGGACCGCCCTGGGCGAGGAGGCGTTCGAGGGCGCCCTGTTCGGCGAGGAGGGTGTCGAGCACCCCGCCCTGCTCGAGGGCCCGCTCGAGCAGACCGCCGCGCTGGAGGGCGATGTCGACGATGCCGCCGGGGGCGGTGAGTCGTTCGATGGGTCCGCTCTCGGCGAGCAGGCGCTCGAGCGGGCCGTTCGGGGCCGTGAGACGGTCGAGGAGGCCGCCGTTCGACAGCAGGCGGTCCAGGGCCCCGTCCTCGGCGAGGACCTTTTCGAGCGGACCGCCGGGCGCGGTGACGCGGTCGAGGGCGCCGCCGGGCTCGAGGAGGCGGTCGAGGGGGCCGCCGGGGGCGGTGAGCCGATCCACCGGCCCGCCGGGGGCGAGGAGGCGGTCCAGCGGTCCGTCGGGCCGCAGCGCCTGGCCGAGAGGACGGTCGTCGGCGGCGAGTACGGAGACCTGTTGCAGCAAGCCGAGCGGGCCCCGCGGATTCGTCGCGCCGACCGCGCTCAACCCCGCGTACGTCTGGGGGGAGACCGCCAGGCGGACGGTGCCGATTACGCCCTCCGCCACACCCAGGGCCGAGTCCGCCGCGGCGAATCCGAGGCGGACGGGGAACGCGAGCGCGGACGCCAGACTCATGTCTGTCACTGTAACCGGCACAACAGTCCCGGATCGGCGGGACGAGCCGTTACCGGAGGCCCGTCAGGAGACGCGGAGCGTGTCGATCCGTGCGTACGTCTCGGTGCACCCGCAGCCGTGGGCGAGTTCGGAGCAGTCGATGACCAGCACGTGCCGCACCCGGGAGGTGTCGAAGCAGTCGGGTTCGGTGCATTCCACAGGCACCGTTGCATGCACGACGAGGGTGCCGTGACAGTGGTCGAGATCGGATCGGCACGCCCGGCACATCATGGACGGGACCTCCTTCGCGGTGGCTGTCTTCGTCCCGTAATAGCATCACGCGCCGACAAGGTGGTGGACGTGCGGGGCGTGTTACGTCGGATCAGCGTCTCCGGCGCCGGGCGACGAGGGCGACGGCGAGCGCGCCGGCGATCACCCCGATCCCGGCTGCGATCCACCAGCCGGATGTGCTCTCGGATCCGGGAACCGTCACGGCGACGGGTTCGGATGTCGCGCCCGCCGCGCCGGGCGCGCCCGAGTAGACCGCTGTGATCGTGTGGCTCCCGGCGCCGGAGACGCGGTGCTCGGTGGTGGCGCGGCCGTCGACGACCGCCACCGGCGGACCCAGGTCGGTGCCGCCGTCCCGGAACAGGATCGTGCCGCCGTCGACGTCCGGTGACACCGTCGCCGTGAGCGTGACGACCGTCCCCTCGTCGACCACGTCCGGGGCGTCGACGGTGACCGTGGCGGGCACCTCGGCGGTGTCGGAGATCGTGATGGTCGCCAGCGGGCCGGCGCCGGCGTTGAGCGGACCGGTCATGGTGTCGCGCGGCGAGCAGCGTGTCGGTCCCCACTGGTTGGTGCCGAGGAACGTGGCCTGGGTGAGCGAGGTGTTGTAGTTGGCGTCGTCGTCGACGAGGCCTGCGGCACCGGCCGTGCGGAGCATCGGTGTGATCACGCCCGCGTCGCCCGCGATCATCGTCACCTCCACCGCCGGCAGCCGGAACCAGCTGTCGCCGACGGGGCTGGGGGAGCCGTCGAGCTGCAGCTGCGTCTTCGGCGCCCGGATCCCGGCCTCGCTGTCGGCACCGGACGTCGGGCTGTTGCCGATGACCTCGTTGTTTCCGGACAGGCGCAGGATCGTGCCCGCCGGGTCGGGGACACCGTCCTCGTTCACCCGCAGCACACCGGGCGGCACGTTGTCCAGGTTGAAGGCGGTGCCGGGCACGACGGCGGCGTCGACGAACGTCGCGTTTGCGGGAATCGCGAAGTCGTTCTTCAGGCGGGAGACGCTGCGGGTGGTGGCGCCGCGGCTCGAGTCGGGGTACGCGACGGGCGCCGTCTGGATGCGGTAGGTGAACCGCTCGCCGGGACGGACCCGGGCGGGCGCGTCCACCGTGGCCGACGACCCGAGCAGCTCGTCGACGTCGATCACCGACCGCACCCGGCACGCGATGCCGAACGAGACCTCGACCTCCTCCGCGGCCGCGGGCGGGCCGGCGGCGATCAGGGACACGGCGACGACTGCGGCCGACGCCGCCCCGCGGCGCACCCACTTAGGCGACACGACGGCTCCTCCCGGTGCGGACACGTCCATGATCCCCGATCGCCGCACCCCGACGGCCCGAATTCGGCAGGGCCGGCAGACAGGAAGTTCCCAGGATTCTCGCAGCGGCATGCCAGAGCTCTCCGGGAGAATCGACGCCGTGACCGACAAGACCCCCGAAGCGCGGATCCTGATCGTCGACGACGAGCCGAGCATCGTCGAACTGCTCTCGGTGAGCCTGAAGTTCCAGGGCTTCGAGGTCGAGACGGCGGGAGACGGCGCCGAGGGACTCGACCGGGCCCGGGCCTTCCGGCCGGACGCGGTGATCCTCGACGTCATGATGCGCGGGATGGACGGGTTCGGGATGCTGCGCCGGCTCCGGGCCGACGGCTCGGACGCGCCGGTGTTGTTCCTGACGGCGAAGGACGCCGTGGAGGACAAGGTGTCCGGCCTGACCCTGGGTGCGGACGACTACGTCACCAAGCCGTTCAGTCTCGAGGAGGTCGTCGCCCGGCTGCGGGTGATCCTGCGGCGGGCCGGCAAGGTGTCCGAGGACGAACGCTCGTCCCGTATCACCTTCGCCGACATCGAACTCGACGACGACACCCACGAGGTGTGGAAGGCCGGCAGGTGACCGTGGGTTCCGTCGACGGTTCCGACGTGCGCTGGCGGGTGGTGTCGACCCGCAGTGCCGCGGGCATCGTGACCACCGTCGGGGTCACCCTGACCTCGATCGAGGAGACCGTCGATCGGCTCGTCGTGCTGCAGGTCGGCATCGGCGCCGCGGTGCTGCTCGTTCTCGGGGTGGCCGGCTACTTCGTGGTGCGGCGCAGCCTGCGGCCCCTGGTGGAGGTCGAACGCACCGCCGTGGCGATCGCCGGCGGGGATCTGCACCGGCGGGTTCCCGAACGGGATCCGCGCACCGAGATCGGCCGGCTGTCGGTGGCGCTGAACGCCATGCTCAGCCAGATCCAGGCGGCGTTCGCGGCGACGGCGGCGTCGGAGGAATCCGCGCGCAGATCCGAGGAGAAGATGCGACGGTTCGTCGCCGACGCCAGCCACGAGCTGCGCACCCCGCTCACCACGATCCGCGGATTCGCCGAGCTCTACCGCCACGGCGCGAGCAGCGACACCGCGATGCTGATGGACCGCATCGAGAGCGAGTCCCGGCGCATGGGAATCCTCGTGGAGGATCTGCTCATACTGGCCCGCCTCGACGCGAAGCGGCCGCTCGAGCGGAAGCCGGTGGACCTGCTCGCCCTGGCCGCCGACGCCGTGCACGATGCGCGGGCCGTCGCGCCGGCCCGGACCGTCGGGCTCGAGGTGTTCGACGGTCCCGGTACCCCGGAGGTGCTCGGCGACGACGCGCGGCTGCGGCAGGTCCTCGGCAATCTCGTCACCAACGCCCTCACCCATACCCCGGCCGACGCCCGCATCACCGTCCGGGTGGGCACGATCGGGCCCGATGCGGTGCTCGAGGTGCGCGACACGGGCCCGGGCCTGAGCGAGCCCGACCGCGCCCGGGTCTTCGAGCGGTTCTATCGCGCCGACGCGTCGCGCACCCGATCGTCGGGCGGCAGCGGTCTCGGGCTGTCGATCGTCGCGGCGCTGGTGGCGGCCCACGGCGGCCGCGTGGAGGTGGAGTCGGCCGTGGGCGCCGGTTCCACGTTCCGGGCGCTGATCCCGCGGATGCCGGTGGAGTGACGATCGGCCCTCGGCTACGGTGACGTGGCCAACTTTCGAGTAGGGAGACGTCGTGGGACTGTCGGGGACGGCGCAGCGCGCCCTGCGCAACGCCTGGGCGCTGTTCGTCGGCGACGGGATCGAACCGCGGCACGCCACCGCGTCCGCCGTCGTCGCCGACGGACCGCACCGCACCCTGCGCCGCTACGGCGAGCCCGACGCGGGCGCGCCCGTCCTGCTCGTGCCCCCGCTCGCCGCGCCCGCACGCTGCTACGACCTGCGGCCCGGGCAGAGTCTCGTGCAGCACCTCGTCGACGCCGGCCGCAGCGTCCACGTCCTCGACTTCGGCACCATGGACCGCTCCGACCGGCATCTCGGGTTCGAGCACTGGGTCGACGACATCGTGCCCGAGGCGATCGCGCGGGTCTCCGAACTGTGCGGCGGCCGCGACGTCGACCTGGGCGCCTGGAGCCTCGGCGGGACCCTGTGCCTGCTCACCGCGGCCGCCCACCCCGGGCTGCCGATCCGCTCGATCACCGCGTTCGGCACGCCGGTCGACTACGGGCGCATCCCCTTCCTGGGGCCGGCCCGCCACCTCGGACGCGCCGTGGGCGAGCCCACCCTCACCGCCGTGACCCACCTGCTCGGCGGTGTGCCGGCCCCGCTGGTGCAGATCGGCTACCGGGCCACCGCCCTCGAACGCGAACTGACCCGGCCCTGGTTCGTCGCCCGCAACCTCGCCGACGCCGACACCCTCGCCCGGATGGAGGCGATCGACCGGTTCCAGGCCGACATGCCCGGCTACCCCGGCAGGCTGTTCCATCAGATGGCGATGCGCATCACGGTCGCGAACGATCTCGCGACGGGCCGGGTCCGCTTCGACGACCGGACGATCGACCTCGCCGACGTCTCCGTGCCCGTGCTCGCACTCGGCGGCAGCGACGACGTGCTCGCGCCCGTCCCGGCGGTCGAGGCGATCCGCCGGGTGCTGCCCTGCTCGCCCCACGTGCGGTTCGAGGTCGTGCCCGGCAGTCACCTGGGGCTGCTCGCCGGCCTCACCGCCCGCGGCACGTCGTGGGCGCACTTCACCGAGTTCCTCGACGACCCGTCGGCGCCGGTGCCGGCGGGTGCCGGTGTGTCAGTCGGGGACGTTGTCCGCGTGCCCGAGTTCCCGTAGCGCGGCCTTCAGCTTCGCCTGCGCCTCGTCGAGCGACTCCGGCGACGGATCCTTCTCGGCCTTGCTGATGTCGAAGTCGCCGAGGTCGTACGCCGGGAAGACGTGCAGGTGCAGGTGCGGCACCTCGAGGCCCGCGACGAGCAGTCCCGCGCGCGGCGCGTCGAACGCCGAGCACACCGCCCGGCCCATGATGCGGGCGACGTTGTGGACCTTGTCCCACAGGTCGTCGTCGACGTTCTGCCAGTGGTCCACCTCCTGACGCGGCACCACGAGCACGTGGCCCTGGTTCACGGGGTTGATGGTGAGGAAGACGACGACGTCGTCGTCCTGCCACACGAACCGGCCCGGCAGGTCGCCGGCGATGATCATGCTGAACACGGAAGCCATACCGGGGAGAATAGGCGGACCGCCGCGGGCGCCGCCTCTCGTATCCTCGTCGCATGTCGTCGCCGCAGCCGCCCCGGACGGGGCCGCTGCGCGCGCTCGTCGCCGACCTGGTCGACCGGCAGCTGCGCATCGTCGCGGCGGGGGAGCGGCGCGTGGTCGGGCTCTGCGGTCCGCCCGGGGCCGGCAAGAGCACCGCCGCCGACCTGCTCGTCGACCTCCTGCGTGACGCCGGCATACCCGCCGCGGCCGCGCCGATGGACGGCTTCCACCTGTCGAACCACCGGCTCGAGGCCCACGGCACCCGATCCCGCAAGGGTGCACCGGAGACGTTCGACGTCGCCGGGTTCGCGGCCCTGCTGCGCCGCATCCGCGACGACCGCACGGAGACCGTCCACGCACCCGAGTACTCGCGCCGCCTCCACGAACCGATCGCCGCGTTCCACGAGATCACCCCCGAGACCCGCGTCGTCGTCACCGAGGGCAACTACCTGCTCCTCGGCGACGGCGGGTGGGAGCGGATCCGCCCGCTGCTCGACCTCGTCGTCTACCTCGACGCACCGGGTGACGAGCTCGCCGCCCGGCTCATCCGGCGCCATCGGGCCACCGGATCCACCGCCGAGCAGGCCGCCGAGTGGGTCCGCACGGTGGATCTGCCCAACGCGCGCACTGTCGCGCGGACCCGCGACCGCGCCGACCTCGTGTGGTGCCCGGTCGAGGGGAACGACCGGGGCGCGGAATCCGCCCGCTAGCGCCGCGCGGGTCCCGGTCGTCCGCTCCCGCGAATCGCATCCGCGGACGGACGGCGGGGCGCGCGGATGCGTCGGTCCGCGGCCCCGGACCGGTCCCGTAACCTGTGCTGCGTGCGCGTACTCGTTATCGGCTCCGGTGCCCGTGAACATGCCCTCGTCCTGGCCCTGACCCGTGATCCCGGCGTGACCGCCGTGCTGGCGGCCCCCGGCAACGCCGGCATCGGCCGGATCGCCGAGCAGTTCCCGGTCGACGCCGCCTCCGCCGAGGAGGTCGTCGCGCTCGCGAAGGACCAGAACGCCGACCTCGTGGTCATCGGCCCGGAGGTTCCGCTCGTCCTCGGTGTCGCCGACGCCGTCCGCGCCGCGGGCATCGCCTGCTTCGGCCCGTCCGCGGCGGCCGCCCGCATCGAGGGCTCGAAGGCCTTCGCCAAGGACGTCATGAAGACCGCCGGGGTCCGCACCGCGCACAGCGAGGTCGTCGACAATCCGGCGGAGCTCGACGGGAAGCTCGACCGCTTCGGACCCACCTGGGTGGTCAAGGACGACGGGCTCGCCGCCGGCAAGGGCGTCGTCGTCACCGCCGACCGGGCCGCCGCCCGCGACCACGCGGCGGAGATCCTCGAGAACGGGCACCCGGTGCTGCTCGAATCGTTCCTCGACGGTCCCGAGGTCTCGCTGTTCTGCCTCGTCGACGGCGAGGCCGTGGTGCCGCTGCTGCCCGCGCAGGACCACAAGCGTGTCGGCGACGGCGACACCGGCCCCAACACCGGCGGCATGGGCGCCTACACGCCGCTGCCGTGGCTGCCCGAGGGCATGGTCGACACGATCGTCGAGGAGGTCGTCCGGCCCGTCGCCGCCGAGATGGTCCGCCGCGGATGCGGCTTCTCGGGCCTGCTCTACGCGGGCCTCGCCATCGGCAAGGACGGCCCGGCCGTCGTCGAATTCAACTGCCGCTTCGGCGATCCCGAGACCCAGGCCGTGCTCGCCCTGCTCGAGTCGCCGCTCGGGGAGGCGCTGAACGCGGTCGCGACCGGCACCCTGGCCGAGCTGCCGCCGCTGCGCTGGCGCGCCGGCGCCGCCGTCACCGTGGTGCTGGCCGCCGAGTACTACCCGGCCAGCCCGCGCACGGGCGACGTCATCACCGGTGCCGACGCCGACGGGGTCCTCCACGCGGGCACCAGGCTCGCCGACGGATCGTTGGTCTCCGCGGGTGGCCGCGTGCTCAGCATCGTCGGCACCGGCGCCGACCTGACCGCCGCCCGCGACGAGGCCTACACCACGCTCGCCGGCATCAAGCTGCCGGGCGGGCACTTCCGCAAGGACATCGGTCTCGCCGCCGTCGAGGGGCGCATCGCGATCCCGTCCTAGGGAACGCACCCGCGCGGTGCCCGGGCACGGGCGCGCTCCGGTCAGCGCGCGGGTGTCCGTCGAACGAGCCGACGTCGCGACGATCCGTCGGTGCACGCCCACCGGGGGACATCCGGCAGATCACGAGCGGCTAACGTCGAGGTCGTGCGCTTCGAATCCCGACGATCCCGGATCCAGACCTTCCACGTCATGGACGTGTGGAAGGCCGCCACCGAGCGGCAGCGCACCCACGGCGACGTGCTGAGCCTGGCGGCCGGTCAGCCGTCCACGCCGGCACCCGCCCCGGTGCTGCGCGCCACCCACCGCGCGCTCGACGACGAGCTGCTCGGCTACACCGAGACGTTCGGGATCCTGCCGCTGCGCGCGGCGATCGCGGGCTACCACCGCGACCGCTACGGCATCGACGTCGACGCCGACGACGTGGTCGTCACCACCGGATCCTCCGGGGCGTTCACCCTGCTGTTCCTGGCCGCCTTCGACGTCGGCGACACGGTCGTCGTCGCCCGGCCCGGCTACCCCGCCTACCGCAACACCCTCGCCGCGCTCGGCTGCACGGTCGTCGAGCTGGACTGCGGGCCCCACACCCGCTACCAGCCGACCGTCGAGATGCTCGAGGCCCTCGACGGTCCGATCGTCGGACTCGTCGTCGCCAGCCCCGCCAACCCGACCGGCACCATGATCGAACCGGCCGAGCTGGCCGCGCTGGCCCGCTGGTGCGACGACCACGGCGCGCTGCTCATCTCCGACGAGATCTACCACGGCATCGAGTTCGGAACGCACGGTGCGCCTGCGACGAGCTGCGCGTGGGAGACCTCCCGCGAAGCGGTGGTGATCGGCTCCGTGTCCAAGTACTTCTCGATGACGGGATGGCGGCTCGGCTGGATGCTCGTGCCGGAGGGACTGCGTCCGCCGTTGCAGCGGCTGGCCTCCAACATGACGGTGTGCCCGCCGACAATCTCCCAGTACGCGGCCGTCGACGCGTTCGGCGCGGAGGCCCGGGCCGAACTCGACGGCCACGTCGCGCGCTACGCGGCCAACCGCGAGCTGCTGCTCCGGGGCCTGCCGGAGCTGGGGATCACCGAGCTCGCGCCCGCCGACGGCGCCTTCTACGTCTACGCCGACATCGGCCATCTGCTCCCGGCCGGCGAGAATTCCACTCGCTGGTGTGCCCGGCTGCTGCAGGAGACCGGAGTGGCGCTCGCGCCCGGCGTCGACTTCGACACCGTGCACGGCGACCGGACCGTCCGGCTGTCCTTCGCCGGTGCCACCGCGGACGTGCGGGCGGCGCTGGAACGGCTGCGGGCCTGGTTGCGCACACCGTGACGAAACCCGACAGATAGGTCCTACCTGCGAGTATTCGGGCCGTTTCCCTCAGGCGTGACCACCGGGACTGGCACCATGACAAAGGTGTCGATCGCAGCCACCCCCAAGGGCGAACGGCGCCGCCAGGCGCTCGTCGAGGCGGCGGCCGACCTGATCCTCGAAGGTGGGATCGATGCCGTCCGGCACCGCGCCGTCGCGCACCGTGCCGGACTTCCGCTCGCCTCCACCACCTACTACTTCCATTCCCTCGACGACCTCGTCGCGAGCGCGGTGCAGCACAACGGGCGGCGTGAGCTCGACGTGATGCGCTCGCGGGTGCAGTGCGTCCCGCCGAGCGACCGCAGCCCCGAGTCCACCGCCGACCTGATCGTCGACCTGCTCGTCGGCCCCGGCGGGGTCGGCGAGATCGAACGCGAGCGTCTCATCGCCCGCTACGAACGGTGCGTCGCCACCGCCCGGCACCCCGAACTGCGCGACGTCCAGCAGGAGTTGCGTGTGCAGATCGATCAGCTGCTCACGGACCTGCTGCAACGGTGCGGGCGGTCGGTGCACGAGCCGCAGTTGCGGCGGCTCGTCGCGGTCGTCGACGGGGCCGTGCTCGGCGCCCTCGGCGATCTCGAGCCCGATCCGCGGGCCCTCGCGCGGGGCATCCTGCCCGACGTCGTGGAACGGGTGGCACCGCCTGCCGAACAGGAGGCGTGACGGGGCGCCGTAAACTGATGTCCTGTGAGTCGCATCCCGAACGTTCTTGCCACCCGTTATGCCAGCCCGGACCTGACAGCGCTGTGGTCGCCGGAGCACAAGATCGTGCTCGAGCGCCAGCTGTGGCTGGCGGTCCTCCGGGCGCAGGCGGAACTCGGGATCGACGTCCCGCAGGAGGCCCTTGCCGACTACGAGCGGGTGCTCGAGCAGGTCGACCTCGAGTCGATCGCGGCGCGCGAGCGCGTCACCCGCCACGACGTCAAGGCCCGCATCGAGGAGTTCAACGCCCTCGCCGGCCACGAGCACGTGCACAAGGGCATGACCAGCCGCGACCTCACCGAGAACGTCGAACAGCTGCAGATCCTGCGCTCGCTCGAGCACGTGCACGCCCACGGCGTCGCGATCGCCGCGCGGCTGGCCGACCGCGCCGCCGAGTACTCGGCGCTGGTGATGGCGGGCCGGTCGCACAACGTCGCCGCGCAGGCCACCACCCTCGGCAAGCGGTTCGCGTCCGCCGCCGACGAGCTGCTCATCGCGCTCACCCGGTTGCGCGAGCTGATCGCCCGGTACCCGCTGCGCGGCATCAAGGGCCCCATGGGCACCGCGCAGGACATGCTCGACCTGCTCGGCGGCGACGCCGGCAAGCTCGCGCGTCTCGAGGCGACGGTCGCCGAGCACCTCGGGTTTGCGAACGTGCTCACCAGCGTCGGCCAGGTCTATCCGCGCTCGCTCGACCACGACGTGCTCTCCGCGCTCGTGCAGGTCGCGGCTGGGCCGTCGTCGTTCGCGCACACCGTCCGCCTGATGGCCGGGCACGAACTCGTCACCGAGGGTTTCCAGCCGGGCCAGGTCGGCTCGTCCGCGATGCCGCACAAGATGAACACCCGTTCCTGCGAGCGTGTCAACGGCCTGCAGGTGGTGCTGCGCGGGTATGCGTCGATGGCCGCCGAGCTCGCCGGCGCGCAGTGGAACGAGGGCGACGTGTTCTGCTCGGTCGTGCGGCGCGTCGCACTGCCCGACGCCTTCTTCGCCCTCGACGGCCTGATGGAGACGTTCCTGACGGTCCTCGCCGAGTTCGGCGCCTACCCGGCGGTGATCGAGAAGGAGCTCAACCGCTACCTGCCCTTCCTGGCCACCACCAAGGTGCTCATGGCGGCGGTGCGGGCGGGCGTGGGCCGCGAGACGGCCCACGAGGTCATCAAGGAGCATGCGGTCGCCGTGGCGCTGGCGATGCGCGAGCAGGGCCGCGAGCCGGACCTGCTGGACCGGCTGGCCGCCGACGAGCGGCTGCCGCTGGATCGAGCGGCCCTCGACGCCGCGCTGGCCGACCGGTCGGTGTTCGTCGGTGCCGCGGAGGCGCAGGTCGCCACCGTCGTCGCGGCGGTGCAGGACCTCGTCGAGCAGTACCCGGACGCCGCGAAATACACGCCGGCGCCGATCCTGTAGGGATCGTCCGGAACGGGCTGCCGGGGGGATTTGTCAGATGGGGGTAGCCGAAGTGCAGGGGAGAAGATGTTGGCTGGGAAGCCGGGTAATGCCGTACGAATTCGGGATGCGGTGCGGACACGGGCCGCGCTGCTCGACGCCGCGACGGAGGTCTTCCTCCGCGACGGATACGCCGCGGCGGCGACCGAGGAGATCGTCGCCGTCGCCGGCGTGACCCGCGGTGCGCTCTACCACCACTTCGCGAACAAGCGGGATCTGTTCCGCGGCGTCGTGGAACGGATGCAGGTGGAGACCGAGGAGACGCTCGCGGCGATCGAGGGGAACGATCCGTGGGACTCGTTCACCACGGCAGTGCTCGCCTCGCTCGACGTCGTGTACGACCCGGCGATCCGCCGATTGCTGCTCATCGAGGCACCCGCGGTGCTGGGCTGGGCGGAGGTGCGGGAGGGGCACCGCAAGAACACCATCATGATCACCGAGCGCGCGCTGCGGGCCATCGCGCGGCGCAGCGGTGAGCCGGCCCCGCAGTCGTCGGCGCTGGCGCACATGATCGTCGCGGCCGTCGAGGAGGCCATGCTCTACCTCGCCCACAGCGACGACCCGATCCGCGAACGGCCGGAGGTGCAGGCGCAGCTGCTGCAGCTCCTCGAGGGCGTCCGGCGGCCGACACCCGTCCAGGAGAGTGCGTGAGCGACTGCGTGTTCTGCGCGATCGTCGCCGGCACCGCGCCGGCGAGTGTCGTGCTGGACGAACCGGACGTGTTGGCGTTCATGGACATTCGCCCGTTCACACCGGGGCACCTGCTGGTGATCCCGAAGCGTCACGCGTCCGGTCTCGCGCACCTCGATCCGCAGGACGGCGCGCGGGTGTTCGACGCCGGCCGGCGCATCGCCACCGCACTGCGCGCGAGTTCGCTTCCGGTCGACGGGGTGAACCTCTTCCTGGCCGACGGGGTCGCCGCCGGCCAGGAGGTGTTCCACGTGCACCTGCACGTCGTTCCGCGTCGTCGCGGCGACGGGTTCGGGCTGCGGGCGGTGCCGCGCAGCCCGAACCGCACCGTGCTCGACGGCACCGCCGAGACCCTGCGGGCCGCGCTGGCCGAGGCCGGTGGCAGCTCCGGCTGAGGTCGGGTGAATCCTCCGGTCTCACCCGGCCAGATCGTCCGGGCCCACTTCGTCGTCACGCCACGCCGACGCGCTGACGCCCTGGCTCGACCGCAGCCACAGGATGCCGACGGCCAGGGCCAGGACGAGCGAGCCGACGAGGACGACAGCGCGGCCGGAGGAACGTCCGCGCGTGCGGATCCGGCTTTCCGGAGAACGGGAGGAAGCGGTCACCGCACCATCCTCCCTCATCCCTGATGCGGCGGACACGTGCCCGATGGTCGCCTGCCCCGGCCGGCGACTGCATTGCCCTCGTCTCCCGTGCGCGGGAGACTGTCTGTGGACGGTGACCCGGCGAGTCGCAGGCGTTCGAGGAGGCGGTCGTGGAATTGCAGATCGTGGCGGTCGACCAGAACATCCTGAACGCCCTGAAGCAGGTGCCGGAGGTGTGCGGCATCTTCTGCGCGACGGCCAAACCCGGTCGAGATCATCGTCGCCGATACGGAACTCGGCCGGGGTGATCGGCGGGCGGCCAACTGCCGGCGTGGAGTCGAGTTCCGACGTCGCCGACCTGAAGCCCTGCTGCGCACGATCGGCTACAAGCTGTGAGCGGTCCTGAACCGGACCACCGGTAGCCGGGTGCCGCGCCTGTGCGAAAGGAGACGGCCGTGTCCGCTCGAAAGTCCGTTCATCCGGGGATTCACGGATACGCGCGCAGCGACTTCACGGCCGTACGGCAGGCGTTCGCCGAGAACTTCGCCCGCCGTAGGGAGTTGGGCGCCGCCTGCTGCGTCTACTACCGCGGCGAGAAGGTGGTCGATCTGTGGGGCGGGGTACGGGACAAGGCGACCGGCGAACCCTGGGAACGGGACACCATGGCGCTGGTGTTCTCCGCCACGAAGGGGATGGCCGCCATGACCGTCGCGCTGACCCATTCCCGTGGATGGCTCGATTTCGACGAGCGCGTCTGCACCTACTGGCCCGAGTTCGCGCAGAACGGCAAGGAACGGATCACCGTCCGCCAACTGCTGGCCCACCAGGCCGGGCTGTTCGGTTTCGACGAGCCGGTGGATGTCGGGGTCATCGCCGATCCGGACCGGCTGGCCGCGATCATGGCTCGCCAGAGACCGGAGTGGGAGCCGGGGGCGCGGCAGGCCTACCACGGAATCAGCCTCGGCTTCTATCAGGGTGAACTCGTTCGCCGGGTCGACCCGCAGCACCGCACGCTGGGGAAGGTCTTCCAGGACGAGATCGCGACCCCGCTGGGGCTGGAGTTCTACATCCGCCTCCCGGCCTCCGTTCCCGACGCCCGACTTGCCCCGCTGGTGATGCGGAACCCCCTCCTGAATCTCGCCGAGCTGTCTCCGCGGCTGTTTCCGGCGTTCCTGAACAAGCGGTCGGTGTTCTACCGCTCGCTGGTCGCCAACCCGGGAACGCTCGTGGCAATGGACCCGGACACGATCTACGCGCGCGATCTGGAGGCACCGTCCGGCGGAGGCGTGGGCACGGCACGCGCCCTGGCGCACGCCTACGGTGTCCTGGCCACCGGCGGTGCGGAACTCGGCATGCGCCCGGACACGCTGCACGAACTGACGGCCCCGCCGGTGCCGCCCCGGGACGGATTCCACGACGCGTGCATGCTCGGGGACATCCGGTTCTCGCTCGGTTTCATGCGCCCGAGTCCCGACTGGTCTTTCGGCGGGCCACGGTCGTTCGGCGCGCCCGGTGCCGGCGGCTCCTTCGGCTACGCCGATCCGGATGCCGGGATCGGCTACGGCTACGTCTGCAACCGCATGGGCAAGTCTCGAAACGATCCGCGCGACGTCGCTTTACGTGCCGCGATGACCGGCGCCGTCCCGTCGGCCTGATCCGGGGCGGTCGCCTACCGGGCGCCGGGCGCATCGATCGAAAAATCCCTCCGGAGATGGGGTTCGGAGTCAGGCCTTCGACAGCGCCGTCGGACGCGGTTCGGTGTCGACGCCGGGGATGCCGCGTCCGCGCAGGGAGGCGCCGGCCGTCTCTGCCACGAAGTACAGCGCGCCGAGCCCGACGACGCAGGCGCCCATCATGTAGTAGGCGGGCACGAGGTCGTTGCCGGTCCGCTCGATCAGCCACTCGTTGACGGCCGGCGCGGTGCCACCGAACAACGACGTGGAGATGTTGTAGGCGATCGCGAAGCCTGCGAAGCGCACGTGGGTCGGGAACATCGCCGGGAAGGTCGCCGAGATGGTCGACAGTTGCAGCACGTACAACAGGCCCAGGACCGTGAACGCGACGATGGCCCAGGCGAAGCTCACGGTCATGAGCATGTACATCGGAATCGCGAGCAGCAGCAGTCCGCCCATCGAGATCAGCCACATCGGTTTGCGGCCGATCCGGTCGGACAGTGAGCCTGCGAACGGGATGACGGCCATCATCGCGAGCTGCCCGATGACGACGAGGGACAGCGAGGCGGTGCTCGACAGGCCGATGCGGTTCTCGAGGTAGGTCGGCATGTAGCTCAGCAGGGTGTAGTTGCAGACGTTGAGCGCGACGACCAGGCCCATCAGGGTCAGGATCGGCCGCCAGTACTGCACGACCAGGTCCTTGAACTCGGTTCGGGTGTCGCGCTCGACGGCGCCCTCGGCCTCGAGTTCGCGGAACACCGGGGTGTCGTCGAGCTTGGACCGCAGGTACAGACCCACCAGGGCCAGCGGCCCGGCGACGAAGAACGGCAGACGCCAGCCCCACGTGCTCATGAACGCATCGGTGGAGACCAGGTCGACGAACAGGACGATGAGGGCGCCGAGCGAGAAGCCGGCGAGGGTGCCGAACTCGAGGAAGCTGCCGAAGAAGCCGCGCTTGCGGTCGGGGGAGTACTCGGCCATGAACGTCGCGGCGCCGCCGTACTCCCCACCGGTCGAGAAGCCCTGGACCATCCGCAGCAGGACCAGCAGCAGAGGTGCCCAGAACCCGATGGACGCGTACGACGGGATGGCGCCGAGGAGCACCGTCGCGGTGCCCATGAGGATGATCGTCAGCGCGAGCACCTGTCGGCGGCCCAATCGGTCACCGAGCGGACCCCAGACCATTCCGCCCAGCGGTCGCACCAGGAACGACACGGCGAAGATGCCGAGGGTGAGGAAGGTGGCCGATTCGAGGTCGCCGGGAAAGAAGGAGTCGGCGATGTAGGTGGCGGTGTAGGCGTAGACGCCGTAGTCGAACCACTCGGTGAAGTTGCCCATCGCGGAGGCGCCGATCGCACGCCGCAAAAGCCCTGGTGGAACCTCTTTTTCCTGGTCCTTCTCGCCGGCGTTGGTGGTGCTCACGACACTTCCCTTCGTTCGGACATCCGCTCCTGCGTACCCGGAAAGGGCGCGGGGGATCCAACCGAGACGAAGATCGGACGACTTCGTTATATTTCCGTAATATTCACCTGGGGTTTCGCTCCCGGTGCCCGAACCGGCACGGGCGCCCGTGCGCGGTCCGGGGCGGAACCGTTCAGTCCTGATTCAGCGCCCCCGCCCGGAGGGCGGCGGCGTTGATCCGTGTCAGCACCTCGTGCAATTCCTCGAGCTCCGCCAGGCTCACGCCGAGCCTGCGGACGACCGTCTCCGGGACCGTCGCGGCCCGCGCGCGCAGGGCCCGGCCCTCGTCGGTCAGGTCGACGACGAGTTGCCGCTCGTCCTGGGGGCTGCGGGTGCGGGTGATCAACCCGGTCGACTCGAGCCGCTTGAGCAACGGCGACAGGGTGGGGGAGTCCAGTTGCAGGGCCCGGCCGATCTCCTTCACCGACATCGGGGCGTCGCCCCACAGGGCCAGCATCACCAGGTACTGCGGATGGGTGAGGCCGAGGGGTTCGAGCACCGGCCGGTACACCGAGAGCACCGCCCGGTTGGCGACGGCGAGCGCGAAGCAGACCTGACGGTCCAGGGCGAGCGGGTCGTCCGTCGCCCTCGCCGACCCGGCTTCGACCCCGGCCGACTGCGGGTGGGCCTCCGTGCTCATGGTTTCGATGCTACCCAACCGGTGAGCTGCCCACTGCGGTCGCCTCGCACCCGCTGCCGCACCCCCTCCCGGCGGCGGTGTTACGCGCCGATGACGGGATTCCGGCTGATGTGAGCTCCACGAAATGCGGCGTTGTTCCGGGGGTGACCAACGCGAAATCGACTGCACGTCTACTGATTGCAGTCGCAGCCGGGCGAGATCCCCGGTGCGCCCGCCGAATCGACCCGTTTCCGAGGAGAACTCAGTGACCGACATCGAGCAGACCATCGCCGACAACATCGCCAGGTCCCTGGCCGAGATCCCCCATCCGGCACTGCCCAAGGGCACCAACATCTACGGCTCGACCAAGATCTTCCCCGACTATCGGGCCGAGGACGGCGAGTGCTACTTCACCCTCGTGCACGGCATCGCCCACGAGTCGTCGGTGAGCTTCGTCGCGGTCCTGCAGGCCACGCGCGCGCTGCGCAAGGGCTTCGAGTCGGCCATCTACTTCTACGGCACCGGAGCAATGAATGCCGTTGCCACACGAGGCTTCCCGACGACAGGTGACAACGGGTTCCCGGGTGAGCAGAACATCAACGACGCGCTGACCACCTTCATCAAGGAGGGCGGCAAGGTCTTCGTGTGCCGGTTCGGGCTCGCGCTGCACGGGCACCGTGAGGAGGACCTGATCGAGGGCGCCATTCCCGCCCACCCCCTGGACGTGCAGGACGCGATCATCCACTACGCCCGCAAGGGCGCCATCATCAACTCCACCTACATGGTCTGAAGGGTGACACCATGAGCGGTCTCTCGACCCGGGTCGATCTGGCCGTCCGCGGCATCCGGTCCCTCGACGCGCCGGTGCACAGGCGTTCCGGCGCCGGCCCGAGCGACGACGGGCACGTCCTGATCGGCGGGGTGGGCGGCGCGATCCCGATCCGGTCCGACAGCCCGTACACGGTGGACGGCACCCGGCTGCTGCTGGACGGAACGGACATGGGCATCGACGTCGAGCCGGTGCGCCGGCCCAGGTTCTACGACCTGCAGACCGCGGACGGCATCTCCTACGAGAAGATCGCCCGCCTGCACGGCGCCGACGTCCTGGCCACCACCGTGGTGCAGACCTGTATCCGGTACGACCCCGACCAGCGCTGCCGCTTCTGCTCGATCGAGGCGTCGCTGGCGGCGGGTTCGACGGTCGCGGTCAAACGTCCCGAGCAGCTCGCGGAGGTCGCCGCGGCCGCGGTCCGCCTCGACGGGGTCACCCAGATGATCATGACCACGGGCACCTCCGCCGGGACGGACCGGGGCGCCCGCCACCTGGCCCGCTGCGTGCGCGCGGTCAAGGCGGCCGTGCCGCACCTCGCCGTCCAGGTGCAGTGCGAACCGCCCGGCGATCTCGTCACCCTCACCGACCTGCGCCGGGTGGGCGCCGACTCGATCGGCATCCACGTCGAATCCCTCGACGACGGCGTGCGCCGGCGCTGGATGCCGGGCAAGGCGACCGTTCCGCTCGCCGAGTACCGGGCGGCGTGGGCCGAGGCCGTGCGCGTCTTCGGGCGCAACCAGGTCTCCACCTACCTGCTCGTCGGACTCGGCGAGGACGCCGACGAACTCGTCTCCGGCGCAGCCGAACTCATCGCGATGGGGGTCTACCCGTTCGTAGTGCCGTTCCGGCCCCTCGCCGGAACCCTCGCCGTCGATGTCGACGGGGCGGCGGCCCCCGACGCGACGCTGCTCGAGGACGTCACCCGGCGCGTCGCCGAGGAGCTGCGGGCGGCGGGCATGGCCGGCTCCGGTCAGAAGGCCGGATGCGCCGCGTGCGGCGCGTGCAGCGTGCTGCAGAACGCGGGAGGCTGACATGACATCCGAATCCGGCTCCCGGACCACCGAGCTGTTCGACCCCGCGGTGCTCGCCGGTCCCGCACCGGCGCCGCCGCCCGGCTTCCTCGTGCGCGCGGCGGACCACGCCGGCGACGTGGCCGCCTACCACCGGCTGCGCCGCGAGACGTTCGTGCTCGAGCAGGGACTGTTCGCCGGCAGCGACCGGGACGATCTCGACGACGATCCCCGCACCGTCGTCCTGGTCGCTGCCGCACCCGACGGCGCCGTGCTCGGCGGGGTGCGGCTCGCCCCGGCCACCGACGGCGTGGACCTAGGCTGGTGGACCGGCAGCCGCCTGGTCGTCGACAGCCGCAGCCGCCACGGCGGCGGCATCGGGCGGGCCCTCGTCCGCGCGGCCTGCGCGTACGCCGAGTCCCACGGCGTGCTGCGCTTCGACGCGACCGTGCAGGCACCCAACGAGCCGATGTTCACCCGACTCGGGTGGGTCCGCCGGGGCGACGTCGTCCTCGCCGGTGCCCCGCATGTGCTGATGCAGTGGCCGCACGACCGTATCGAACGGCTCGTCCGGTCCACGAAATCGGTCCTGGCGCAAGCCCTGGCTCCGTTGGATCAGGGTCCGGACGGGCTCGGTGGCAACGGGTTTCGCGGCGACGACGGTGCGCCCGTCCCCGGCAGCGACCTCGTCGCGGCGTGCGACGCGATCGTGCCGGCGATGGTCCAGCGCGATCCCGAGTGGGCGGGCTGGTGCGCGGCCCTGGTCAACCTCAACGACCTGTCCGCGATGGGTGCGACGCCGGTCGGGATGCTCGACGCCGTCGGCGCCCCCAACCGCTCGGTGCTCACCCGCGTGCTCCGCGGGCTGGCGCACGCCGGCCGGATGTGGAACGTGCCGATCCTCGGTGGCCACACCCAGCTCGGCGTCCCCGCCGCGTTGTCGGTCACCGCGCTCGGCGCGGCGGCCCAGCCGATCCCGGCGGGCGGTGGCTCCGCGGGCCACGACCTCCGCCTCACCGTGGACCTGCGCGGCCGGTGGCGACCGGGATACACCGGACAGCAATGGGATTCCACCTCGACGTGCACGTCCGAGGAGCTCGCGCTGCTCGGGTCCTTCGTCCGCCGCGCGCGGCCGGCGGCGGCCAAGGACGTGAGCATGGCCGGACTCGCCGGCACCGTCGGGATGCTGGCCGAAGCGAGCGGCGTCGGCGCCGTCCTCGACGTCGCGAGGATCCCCCGGCCGGCGGGCGCGACGATGGGCGACTGGATGACGTGCTTCCCGGGCTTCGCGATGGTGACCGCGGACCGGCCCGGACGCCCCACGCCGCCGAGCGGACCGGCCGTGTCCGTGGTGTGCGGGGAACTGACCACACGACCGGGGGTCGGCCTGCGCTGGCCCGACGGCGTGATCACGAATGCGGTGCACAGCACCGTCACAGGATTGGGAAGAGCATGAGCGAGATCGGAATCTCGGTCGCGGCGGCGGAATTCGGCCGCGACATGGAGCAGTCCTACGCGACGATCGCGGCACTGATCGACCAGGCCCGCGCCCGGGGCAGCGACCTGCTGGTCCTGCCCGAAGCGTGCCTCGGCGGGTACCTGCCGAGCCTCGGCGGTGGCGACGAGAGCGCCGCGGCGCGGGAACGCCGCCTGCGCGCGTTGCCGCCGGCGCTCGCACTCGACGGACCGGAACTGCGGCGGGTCATGGACCTCGCCGGCGACCTCGTGGTGACCCTGGGCTTCTGCGAGGCCGACGGGTCGACCCGCTACAACGCGGCCGTGACGCTGCACGGCGACGGCATCCTCGGCTCCTACCGCAAGGTGCACCAGCCGCTGGGCGAGAACCTCTGCTACGACGCCGGCGACCGCTACGCGGCGTTCGACACGCCGATCGGCCGGATGGGCATGCAGATCTGCTACGACAAGGCGTTCCCCGAGGCGGCCCGCGCCCTGGCCCTCGACGGCGCGGAGATCGTCACGTCGCTGTCCGCCTGGCCGACGGCCCGGACCGCGCGGGCTGCGGCCCTCGCGGACGATCGATGGACGCAGCGCTTCGACATCTACGACCGGGCCCGGGCCACCGAGAACCAGGTGGTGTGGGTGGCGTCCAACCAGGCCGGCACCTTCGGGTCGCTGCGGTTCGTGTGCAGCGCCAAGATCGTCGGTCCGGGTGGGGAGATCCTGGCGACCACCGGCACCGACCCCGGCCTCGCGTCCGCCCGGCTCGACGTGCGCGCCGAACTCGACGCGATCCGCGGCGGCGGCATGTACAACCTGCGGGACCGGAAGCCCGAGGTCTACGGCGACGTGGTCGCCCCCAACCTGGTGACCGGGACGCAGCTGAGCCGCGAGCAGCGGCCGGCGTCCCTCCGCGGGGCAGGGGTGCCGGCCCATGCCTGAAATGACCTACACGGTGCGGTGGCCCGACGGCCGCACCGGCGAGTACTACTCGCCGTCCCTGGTGATGCACGACCACCTGACCGCGGGCGCGGTCTACGCCGTCCGGGACTTCGTCGACCGCACTCGCCTGGCCCTCACCGAGGCGAGCGAACGCGTGCGCGTCAAGTTCGGCATGTACTGCACCTCCGCGGCCGCGACGCTCGCGGAGATCGAGGCGACGGCCGGTCGTTACGAACCCGAGGCCATCGTGCGGGTGCTGGCCCTGGACCCGCCCACCGTCGCCGCCGCGCCGGGCGCCGCCGGCGCAGCCCACCGACCGGAAGGAACAGTCCGATGATCGAGAACCGTGACGTCGTCGTCGTGGGCGGGGGCCAGGCCGGTCTGTCCGTCAGCTGGCACCTCGTGCAGCGGGGCATCGACCATGTGGTGCTCGAACGGGACGGCATCGCCCACGAGTGGCGCGACAGCCGGTGGGACAACTTCACCCTCGTCACCCCCAACTGGCAATGCAACCTGCCCGGCTACAGCTACCGCGGCGACGATCCGGACGGGTTCATGACCCGCGACGAGACGTACGCGTTCGTCCGCGGCTACGCCGGCACCTTCCACCCGCCGGTGCGTGAGGGCGTCGCGGTCACGTCGGTGACGCAGGCGGCCGGCGGCGGCTTCGATGTGCAGACCACCGCAGGCCCGATCCGGGCGCGGCAGGTCGTCGTCGCCACCGGCGGCTACCACGAGCCCGTGGTGCCGCGGTACGCGGAGAAGCTGCCCGCGCACATCACCCAGCTGCACTCCTCGCGGTACAGGTCGGCGTCCGCGCTGTCCGACGGTGCGGTGCTGGTGGTCGGCAACGGGCAGTCCGGCGCGCAGATCGCCGAGGACCTCATGCTCGCCGGCCGGCAGGTCCACCTGGTGACCGGGAGCGCACCGCGGGTGGCGCGGTTCTACCGCGGGCGGGACTGCGTGGCCTGGCTGCACGACATGGGCACCTATGACGTGCCCATCGCCGAACACCCCGGCGGAACCGCCAAGCGGGAGAACACCAATCACTACGTCACGGGCCGCGACGGCGGTCGCGACATCGACCTGCGGTCCTTCGCCCTCGAGGGGATGCGCCTGTACGGCAGGCTGCTCGGTATGGACGACGGAGTGCTGCGTGTGGCGCCCACCCTCGGCGCGTCGCTCGACGCGGCCGACGCCGTGGCCGAGAGCATCAAGGACATGATCGACGACTACATCGCGCGGGAGGGCATCGACGCCCCGCCGGAGGAGCGGTACGTCCCGGTGTGGCGGCCCGCCGCGGAACCCACCGGCCTGGACCTGGCCACCGCCGGGATCGGCTCGGTGATCTGGTCGATCGGATTCCGGACGGACTACCGCTGGCTGCACGCCGGGGTCTTCGACGGTGCCGGTCTGCCGTGCCACAATCGGGGCGTGACCTCGGTGCCCGGCCTGTACTTCCTGGGCCTGCCCTGGCTGCACACGTGGGGATCGGGACGATTCGCCGGAATCGCCCGCGACGCCGAATACCTCGCGGACCGGATCGAGCTCGAGGCAGGGCTGCGGGCCTCGATCGGCGCCCCGGCCTGACGGGCGCCGCATGACGCGCATCGCCGCCCTGGCCGGTCACTTCGGACGCGACGTGCCGCGGGCGCTGCTGAAACTGGAGACCCTGATCGAGTCCGCGCGACGGGACCGCATCGAGCTGCTGGTGCTGCCCGACGCGTGCCTCGGCGGGTACATCTCGGACCTGCGCCGGCCCGACCCGGAC
The DNA here is from genome assembly GCF_011058195.1 of Rhodococcus sp. 14C212. Taxonomy (NCBI): domain Bacteria; kingdom Bacillati; phylum Actinomycetota; class Actinomycetes; order Mycobacteriales; family Nocardiaceae; genus Rhodococcus; species Rhodococcus sp. 14C212. The sequence continues at coordinate 23,255 of NZ_JAALEH010000065.1, forward strand.
GACCTGCCGCCCGCACTGTGGCGGGACGGACCCGAACTCGACGCGCTCGCCCGGATGGCGGGCGAGATGACCGTGTGCGTCGGCTACACCGAACGGGACGGGGATCTGCGATACAACGCCGCCGCCTGCGTCACCGGCGACGGGATTCTCGGCACCCACCGCAAGGTGCACCAGCCGGCCGGGGAATTCCTCGCCTACGCGCCGGGCGACCGGTTCGAGGCGTTCGACACCCCGGTGGGCCGCATGGGGATGCTGATCGACTACGACAAGACGTTCCCCGAATCCGCCCGCACGCTGGCGCTGGACGGCGCACGGATCGTCGCCGCGCTGTCGGCGTGGCCCGCGAGCGTCACCGACCGGGCGGCCCGGCTGCCGCAGGACCGGCAGTCCCGGCTGTTCGACCTGTACGACGCGGCCCGCGCCGCCGAGAACCAGGTCGTGCTCGTCTCGTCCAATCAGACCGGGATGCAGGGCGGCATGCGCTTCCTCGGGCAGGCGAAGATCGTCGGCCCGGGTGGCGAGGTGCTCGCCCGCACGGGCACCAAGGGCGGGCTCGCCGTCGTCGACATCGACGTCGACGTCGAGGTGGAACGGGCCCGCCGGGTGCTGCACCACCTGGCCGAGCGGCGCGTGGACACCTATCGGGGACTGCTCGACGAGAAGGGGGGCATCGGGTGAGGATCGCTCTGCTCACGTACTCCACCAAGCCGCGCGGCGGTGTCGTCCACACCCTCGATCTTGCCGAGGCCCTGGCCCGGACGGGCCACGACGTCGCCGTGTGGACGCTCGGGCGCGGCGGCGACGACGGGTTCTTCCGCGCCGTCGACCCGGCCGTGCGGGTGTGCGTCGTCCCGTTCGCCGGGGTGGACGGGGAGGGAGTGGGGGAGCGCATCATGCGTTCGATCGCCGCGCTCGGCGCGGCGTTCACTCCCGGCAGGTTACGACGTGGTGCACGCGCAGGACTGCATCAGCGCCAACGCCGTCGGAAACCGGTGCATCCGCACGATCCACCACCTCGACCGGTTCACCACGCCGCAGCTCGCCGCCTGTCACGAACGGGCCGTCGTCGAACCGTATGCGCGGATCTGCGTCTCGCGTGCGGTCGCCGAGGAGGTCCGCGCGGGCTGGGGTTTCACGCCGACGGTCATCGCCAACGGCGTCGACGCGCACCGCTTCTCGCGCGCCGAGCACGACAGGGCGGCGCGGGCCCGGTGGCGGGCGCAGCTGGGGGAGTACGTGCTGGCCGTCGGTGGCATCGAGCCACGCAAGGGCAGCATCGATCTGGTGGAGGCGTTCGCCCTGCTGCGCCGTGAGCGGCCCGGGATGCGGCTGGTGTTCGCCGGCGGCGAGACGTTGTTCGACTACCGGCCGTACCGAGCCGAATTCGACCGTCGCTGCACGGAACTGGGTGTGGATCCGACGATCCTGGGGACGGTGGCCGAGGACGCGCTGCCGGCGTTGGTCGCGCAGGCGTCGGTGTTCGCGTTCCTGTCCACGAAGGAGGGCTTCGGGCTCGCCGCGATGGAGGCCCTGGCCGCCGGAGTGCCGGTGGTGGCACGGGATCTGCCGGTGCTGCGCGAGGTGTTCGGCGACACCGTCCGGTTCGCGTCGACGCACCGGGGGATGGCCGGCGCCCTCATCGAGCCGCCCGACGCCGCGCGGACACACCGGGGGCGGGCGCTCGCCGCGGCCCACACCTGGGACGACGCGGCGGCCGCGCACCTCGCGTTCTACCGCTCCGTCGTGCACCTGCAACCCGCGGGGCACTCACGGGATGCGGCCCGGGGTCAGTGCCCGGCGGGCCGGTAGCGGCGGGCCGGTCGGCCGGTGCCGCCGTATTCGAGGCGCAGTTCGAGCACGCCTGCGTCCAGGTAGTGCTCGAGGTAGCGGCGCACGCTCACCCGCGACAACCCGGCGAGCTCCGCGCACTCGGTGGCGGACAGTTCGCCGCGGGCGCGGACCGTGTCGAGGATCAGCCGGCCGGTTTCGGCGCTCAGTCCCTTCGGCAGCCGTACGGGTTCGGCAGCCTTGCCGCCGGCCCCGAACAGGGAGTCGATGAACGTCTGGTCGGCGCTCGTCTGTGTCGCGAGCTCGTGCGCTCGGCGCCGGAAGTTCTCGAGCTTCTCCCGGAGCTGCGCGTACTCGAACGGCTTGACCAGGTAGTCGGTCGCTCCGCCGTGCAGGGCGCGACCGACGGTGTCGATCTCCCGAGCGGCGGTGATCATGATGACGGCGACGGCGTCGCCCTCGGCGCGCAGCCGCTGAAGGACGTCGAGTCCCGACATGTCGGGCAGGTAGACGTCGAGCAGGAGGAGGTCGGGTGCGGTGGTCCGCGCGGCGGCGAGCGCCTCCGCGCCGCTGTGTGCCACGGCGACCGTGGTGAATCCCTTTGTCCGGTCCACGAATCGACGGTGGATCTCCGCGACCATGAAGTCGTCGTCCACGACGACGACCTTGTGTGTCGCCGCCTCGTCCGATCCTGGACGGTCGTGCATGGTCAGCCATCCTTACTGCGCGGGATGTGGACGGTGAACAAGGCGCCACCGGTGACCGGGGCATCGGAGACGGTAGCCGATCCGCCGTGCTGGGCGCTGACCAGGCGCACCAGTGCCAGTCCGACCCCGCGTCCCCCGGGCGTGTCGGGTTTGGACGTGACGCCCCGGGCGAAGATCTCCTCCCGCAGGGAATCGGGCACGCCGGGACCCGAATCGGCGACCTCGACCGTGATGCCGTCGGAGTCGGTGATGCGGACGGAGATCCGCGCGTCCCGCCCGCCCTGCGACACGTCGACGGCGTTGTCGACGAGATTGCCGAGGACGGTGATGACGTCGGTGGCGAGTCCGGGGTCGAGGGCCCGCAGGCGCGAATCGGGCTCCAGGACCAGGGTCACTCCGGTCTCCGCGGCGAGCGAGGTCTTCGCGATGAGCAAGGCGGCCACGGCGGGATCGGAAATGCGCTGCGTCACAGCGTCACTGATTTCCGCCCGGCGCCTGGTGAGAGTTCCGACGAAGTCGGTGACGGCGTCGTAGTCGCCGAGTTGGGTGAGCCCCGAGATGGTGTGGAGCTGATTGGCGAATTCGTGGGTCTGGGCCCGCAGGGTGTCGGTGACACTCTTGTGCGACGACAGCTGGCTCTGCAGCGACGCCAGCTCGGTGCTGTCGCGCATCGTGGTGACGGTGCCGATCCGCTGCCCCCGGCTCGTCGCGGTCCGGCGACTGAGCGCCAGCACCCGGGACGCCGTCGACAGCACGACGTCGCCGCTGTCGTCCCCGCTGAGCAGGTACTGACGGACCGCGGGTTCGAGGTCGACGTCGTCGACGCGGCGGCCGACGGCGTCCGCGGTGAGCCCGAGCAGCTCCTGTGCACTGTCGTTGAGAACGGTGACGACGCCCTCGGTGTTCACCGCCACCACGCCCTCGCGGATGTTGTGCAGCAGCGCCTCGCGGTGGTCGGCGAGGTTGGCGATCTCGGCGATCTCGAGCCCCCGGGTGTGGGTCTTGATCCGTCGCGACAACAGCCACGAGCCGAGGAGCCCGAGTCCGGCGCCGATGCCGAGATACAGCAGCAACCGGGCGCCGGCGCTGCTGAGGAGGTCCCACAGGGACGGGTAGTCGTCGCTCACCGCCACGATCGCGAGCACGGTCCCGGCCGGCGACAGGATCGGGACGTGTCCCGCGATGGCGCGACGGCCGTCGACGACCACGTCACCGGACCATGCCCGGCCGGTTGCCACGTCGCTGGCCCCGAGTGCCGCAGCTGCGCCGAGCCGGGTCGGGTCCGACGACACGAGGACCGTGCCGTCGGCGGTCACGATCTCGGCGAGCGTCGCCCCGGACAGGTTCACGGCGCGGTCCACTTCGGGCGCGAGAACCGTGCCGGCGGACGGTGCGGACAGCAGTTCCCGCACCACGGGCGTCGAGGCCACGTTCTCGGCGACCGCGATCATCCGCTGACCCTGCAGGTCGCGGAATCCGACGGTCGACTGATGCACCGACACCGCGGCGACCGCCAGCAGCACCACCGCCACGACGGCGAGCTGAAGCAGCAGAACCTGCCCGGCGAGGCTGCGGATACGGAGGGGACGTGGTGACCACAATGAACTCAAGTTCCGTTTCGTACTCAAGAGTGACGTGACTCACTGACGGGTTCAGTATTGCCGAAGGTCACATTTTTCGGCGAAAGAAGGAACGATGTCCAGGACAGCCGGCGGAGGCCGCGTACGTGCGGTCCTACTGCTCGTGCTCGCGGGGATTCTCGTTGCCGGATGCGGCGTCACCCGCGGCGAGGACGAGGGTCTGCACCGGGTGCGGATGATGGTTCCCAACAGCCCCGGCGGAGGCTACGACCTCACCGCCCGGACGGCGGTGAAGATCATGGAGGACGAAGGCATCACCGGCCGCGTGGAGGTCTTCAACGTCATCGGCGCAGGCGGAACGGTGGCGATGGCTCGGCTCATGAACGAGGCGGGCAACGACGACCTCATGATGATGATGGGCCTCGGCGTGGTCGGCGCGGGCTACACGAACGGCTCGACGGCCCGGGTGTCCGACGCCACGGCCCTGGCCAGGATGGTCGAGGAGCAGGAGGGCATTCTCGTCCCCGCGAACTCGCCGTTGCGCACCGTCGACGACTTCGTCGCCGCGTGGCACGCCGACCCGTCGGCGATCACGATCGGCGGTGGATCGTCACCCGGAGGTCCCGACCACCTGTTCCCGATGGAGACGGCACGTGCGGTGGGGGTGGATCCGAAGGCGGTGAACTTCGTGTCCTACGACGGCGGCGGTGATCTACTGACCGCGCTGCTCGGCGAGAAGATCACCGCGGGCACCTCGGGGCTCGGCGAGTACGTCGACCAGATCGAGGCGGGCCAGGTCCGGGTCCTCGCGGTGTCGGGTAACGAGCGCGTTCCCGGAATCGACGCACCGACGCTCCGTGAGGCGGGCATCGATCTGACCTTCACCAACTGGCGCGGAATCCTTGCGCCGCCCGGAATTTCGGACGACGCCAAGGCAGCGATGGTGGAGGCGCTCGCGACGTTGCACGACACCCCGGCATGGAAGGAGGCTCTGGTGAAGAACGGTTGGAGCGACGCGTTCACGACCGGACCGGAGTTCGAGCGGTTCCTCGAAGAGCAGGACGAGCGGGTTTCGTCCACGCTGTCCGAGCTGGGGCTCGCATGAGTACGCGGGCAGCGGCCGATGCGACGCCGGCCCGCCGGATGAAGGATCCGGCCCAGTTCGTCGTCTGTGGTGTGCTCGTGGCGGTGGGAGTTTTCCTGATCGTCGACGCGCTCACTCTGACCGCGGGTTTCGTCAAGGTCGACCCGGTGGGGCCCCGGCTGTTCCCGATGGTCGTCGGCACCGGACTCGTCGTCTGCGCGGTGGCGCTCGCAGCGGCGATCCTGCGGGGATCGACCGGCGAGGAGGACGGCGGAGAGGACGTGGACCTGTCGGCGCCCGGGGACTGGCGCACGGTCGGGCTGCTGGTCGCGTTGTTCGTCGCGACGATCGCCCTCGTCGGCCCGCTGGGGTGGGCGATCACCGGAACCCTTTTGTTCGCCGGCGCCGCGACGGTGCTGGGAAACAGGCACTACGTGCGCAGCCTCGTGATCGGGGCGGTCCTCGGGTTCGGCAGCTTCTACGCATTCTACGTCGGGCTCGGAATACCGCTGCCCGCAGGCATTCTGGACGGAATTCTGTGACATGGACACATTGACCTGGCTGCTGCAGGGGTTCGAGCAGGCGGCAACCCCGATGAACCTGCTCTACGCGTGTCTCGGCGTCCTGCTGGGCACCGCGGTCGGAGTACTGCCGGGCATCGGGCCCGCGATGACGGTGGCGCTGCTGCTGCCCGTCACCTACAACGTGAGCCCGAGCGCCGCGTTCATCATGTTCGCCGGCATCTACTACGGCGGAATGTACGGCGGGTCGACGACCTCGATCCTGCTCAACACCCCGGGGGAGTCGTCCTCCGTGATCACCGCGATCGAGGGCAACCGGATGGCCAGAGCCGGGCGCGCGGCGCAGGCTCTCGCCACCGCCGCCATCGGCTCGTTCGTCGCCGGATCGATCGGCACGATGCTGCTGGTGCTCTTCGCTCCCGCGGTGTCGCGCTTCGCCGTGACCCTCGGCGCGCCGTCCTATCTGGCGATCATGCTGCTCGCGCTGGTCGCCGTCACCGCCGTCCTCGGCAGTTCGAAGCTCCGGGGCTGCATCTCGCTGTTCCTCGGTCTCGCGATCGGACTGGTCGGGATCGACTTCCTCACCGGGCAGCCCCGCGCCACCTTCGGCATTCCGCAGCTGTCCGACGGGATCGACATCGTCGTCGTCGCGGTCGCGGTGTTCGCGGTCGGTGAGGCGCTGTGGGTGGCCGCGCACCTGCGCCGCCGGCCCGCCGAGGTCATCCCGGTCGGCCGTCCGTGGATGGGCCGCAGCGACTGGAAGCGGTCGTGGAAGCCGTGGTTGCGCGGCACCGCATACGGATTCCCGTTCGGCGCGCTGCCGGCGGGTGGTGCCGAGCTGCCGACCTTCCTCTCGTACATCACCGAGAAGAAGCTGTCGAAGCACAAGGACGAGTTCGGCAAGGGTGCCATCGAAGGCGTCGCGGGGCCGGAGGCGGCGAACAACGCCTCCGCGGCGGGCACCCTCGTGCCGATGCTGTCGCTGGGCCTGCCGACCAATGCGACCGCCGCGGTGATGCTGACCGCCTTCGTGTCGTACGGAATCCAGCCCGGGCCGACGCTGTTCGAGAAGGAACCGCTGCTGATCTGGACGCTGATCGCGAGCCTGTTCATCGGCAACTTCCTCCTGCTCGTCCTCAACCTTCCCCTCGCCCCGCTGTGGGCCAAGCTGCTCCGCACGCCCCGGCCGTATCTGTACGCCGGCATCCTGTTCTTCGCCGCGCTCGGCGCGTTCGCCGTCAACCTGCAGTGGCTCGACCTCGCCCTGCTGCTGACGTTCGGTCTGCTCGGTCTCATGATGCGACGGTTCGGTCTTCCGGTGCTGCCGTTGATCATCGGGGTGATCCTCGGGCCGCGCATCGAACGCCAGCTCCGCCAGAGCTTGCAACTCGGTGGCGGTGACTGGGGCAGTCTCGTCACCGAACCCGTCGCCGTCGTCGTCTACGTCGTCATCGCACTGCTGCTCGCCGCGCCGCTCGCCGCCCGGTTCGTCCACTCGCGACGGCCTGCCGTGACTCCGGTCGGCACCCCCGGTGACGACTCCAGCGAGACCCGAGAGAAGGCCCACGCATGATCGTCGTCGGATTCACCCCGGACCGGTACGGCGGCGCCGCCGTCGACCACGGCATCGCCGAGGCCCGGTTGCGCGGCACCTCACTGCTCGTGATCAACACGTCCAAAGGCGATGCCCTCGCGGACCGGTCGTTCGCCGCCCGGGCACAGCTCGAGGCGCTGGAGGAGAAGCTGTCCGGAAGCGGCGTCGAGCACGAGATCAGGCAGACGGTCGGCGACGAGACCGTCGACGTGATCCTGGATGCCATGGAGCCCGACGAGGCGCAGCTGCTGGTGATCGGGGTCCGCGACCGCACACCCGTCGGCAAGTTGCTTCTCGGCAGTACCGCCCAGCGGCTGCTGCTGTCCTGCCGCAAACCGGTGCTGGCGGTCAAACCCGAGGAGGCGTGAGGCTCCCCGCCGATCCGGGGTAGCTCACCCGCCGAGCCCGGTGACCCGCATCGTGAGGTTGAGCCGGCCCCGCGTCATCCCCGACACGGGGTCGGCCGTGCCGGGAAAGACTTTGGGCACACCGTGATACGCGAACCGCGACGGGCCGCCGAACACGAACAGGTCGCCGGATTCGAGCCGGACGTCGCGGTAGGGCCGGTCGCGGGTCTCGGGGTTGCCGAACCGGAAGGTGCACGCGTCGCCGATGCTGAGCGACACGATGGGGGCGTCGCTGCGTTCGTCCTTGTCCTGATGCATGCCCATGCGGGCGTCGCCGTCGTAGAAGTTGATCAGCGCGGTGTCGGGGGTGTAACCGTCGCCGGCGTGCGGGTCGTCGTACGCGGCGACGAGGGCACGCCGACCGAGGTCGCCCAGCCGGTCCGGGAAAGGAGCGACGGGAGCGTCGTTCACGTCCACCGCGGTGCGGGTGTAACGGTACGGCGACCAGTGCCACCCGAGGCAGACGGTCTGCACCGACATCCGGCCCCCGCCCGGCAGGGCGGTGTGACGGATCGGCACGGGCCCGCGCGCCCAGCCCCGGCAGGCGGCGACGAGGCGGCGTTGCTCGTCGACGTCGAGCCAGCCGGGCACGTGCACGGCGCCCGGGGCGATCTCGACGCGGGCACGCGGCACGGGGAACAGGGCGTCGCTCACGGGTGCCGCCTCGTCTGCCAGTCCCGGTAGCGTCCCGGAAGGCACACCGCGCACGGGCGGTATCCGGCTGCGGCGGCATCGGATTCGTCGGCGAAGAAGACCCGGTCCCGGATGTACCCGCCGCGGGCGATCGCCCGCAGCGCCGCGCGGCAGTCGAGGCGACCGTAGAGCCGGCCGCGCCGGTGCCCGCCGACGGACCCGGGGATCGCGCTGCGGTAGGGACGGCCGTCCGCGCCGAGGAGCGTGTAGCCGGTCATCGCGCGTCGTGCAGGACGAGGCCGAGGGTGTGGCGGACGCCGGCGCGGACGGTGCTGACCCCGTGCCGGACGGGGGAGCGGGTCCAGCCGCGCGCGGAGCGGGTGGGCCGGTCGCGGGTGGTGAAGATCAGCCCGTGACCCTGCTGCAGCACGGTGGCGGTGCCGCGGGACTGCGCGCGGGCGCGTTGCTCGACGAGGAGGAACTCGCCGCCGAGGTGGTCGTGGCCGGGCCGGTCGAGGCCGATCACCACCTGCAGCGGGAACACCAGGTCGCCGTAGAGGTCGCGGTGCAGGGCGTTCCAGTCGCCGGTCGTGTAGCGCAGCAGGATGGGCGTCGGCCTGGTCTGTCCGGCGGCGTGGCAGGCGTCGAGCCAGTCGCCGAACTCGTCGGGCCACGGCTCCGGGTCGCCGAGCCGCTGCGCCCAGTCCCGTGCGACGGGCAGCAACCGGTGGTAGAACGCCGCGCGCAACCGGGTGATGCCCTCGGGTACGGGGTCGCCGAAGTACCGGTAGGTGCCCTTGCCGAAGCGGTACCGTTCCATGTCGATCGTGCTGCGGAAGCGGCGTTCGTCGCCCCACATCGCGGCGACGCGCGCGCACTCGTCCGCGGTGAGCAGCGGCCCGGTCTGCGCGCACCCCGTCGCGTCGAGTTCGGCGACGAGCGCCGGCCAGTCCTGAGCATCGACCCGCGCGGTGAGCGAGTCGGTCCGGTTCCCGGTGGTCATGGCTCCTCCTCCGGCCGGGCTGTCCCACCC
>NZ_JAALEH010000066.1:0-32265 GCF_011058195.1 Rhodococcus sp. 14C212
CGGCACCCGGGTGCTCGATGCGCGCAGCGTGGACGACTTCGCCGCCGGGCATCTGCGCGGGTCGGTCAACGTCGGGTTCGACGGCCGGTTCGCCGAGACCGGCGGGATGGTCGCCGAGGTGGGGGAGGCGATCGTGCTGGTCACCTACCCCGGCGAGGAGCAGGACGCGGCGGTGCGGCTGGCCCGGATCGGGTCGGACAACGCGCTCGGGTATCTCACCGTCGACCGCGGCGGGCGTTTCCCGGCGGAGCTGGCGGAGCTGGTGCAGCCCGCGGTCCGGACCACCGTCGCCGAGCTCGACGGGTTGCTCGCCGCCGAGGCGGTGACCCTGGTCGACATCCGCAATCCGGGGGAACGGGAGTTCGGGACGATTCCGGGGGCGGTGCCGATCCCGTTGGCGCAGCTGCGGGCCCGGCTCGGGCAGGTGCCCACCGGCAAGCCGATCGTGGTGCACTGCGCCGGCGGGTGGCGGTCGAGTGTGGCCGCGTCGCTGCTGCGGGCGCAGGGCTTCGAGAACGTCTCGGATCTGCTCGGCGGCTACAACGCCTGGGCCGAGGCCCACGTCCCCGCCTGACCGGCACCCGAGGAGAACGAAAGGAACCCCCGATGGCAACGACGAATCTCACCCTCGCGGACTTCGAGTCCACGATCGCCGGCAACGACATCGTCCTGGTCGACTTCTGGGCCTCGTGGTGCGGTCCGTGCCGGGCCTTCGCCCCCGTGTTCGACAAGTCCTCGGCCGCGCACCCGGACATCGTGCACGCCAAGGTCGACACCGAGGCCGAGCAGCAGCTCGCCGCCATGGCCGACATCCGCTCGATCCCCACGATCATGGCGTTCCGCGAGGGCGTGCTGGTCTACGCCCAGCCCGGCGCCCTGCCCGCGGCCGCCCTCGAAGACCTGATCGGCCAGATCAAGGCCCTGAACATGGCCGAGGTCCACGCCCAGGTCGCCGAACAGAAGGCCGCCGCCGGCGCCTGACCTCCATCCCCGTTACCCGTCCCGAGGAGGACCCCATGTGTTACCCCGTCACCTGCCCGAACTGCGGAAAGACCGGCTGGGGCGGCTGCGGCCAGCACGTCGACGCCGTCATGCGCTCCGTGCCCGCACCCGACCGCTGCACCTGCGGCCAGGACACCGCCGCGGGTGCGCAGGCGCAAACCCTCGGCGCGCTCTTCCGCCGCTGACCGCACCCCGAGGAGACTGCGCCTCCACCGCACTCTCCACCGCGGCAACACCCCGCCCTGCTCGAGCAGGGCGGGGTGTTCGCGTAGCAGGCCGAGGGCCAATTACCCTTCCGCGGTCGTCCTGCCGGTGAAAAACTCGTAGGCGCCCACTCGAGAAGGGACGGCCACGGTGAACAGAGCAATGGGGCCGGTGGACACCATCTGGCTCAACATGGACCGGCCCGAGAATCTCATGATCATCGACTCGCTGATGTTCTTCGAGGGCTCCGTGGACTGGTCGCGCGTGGTGTCCCTCGTGCAGCGCCGGTTCGTCGACACCTACCCGTCGTTCCGGCAGCGACCGGTGCAACCGCGCACGCACGTCGGGTCGCCGCATTGGGAGGACGACCCGGAGTTCGACCTCGACGACCACCTGATCCGGACGACCCTGCCCCGCAGCGACGACGCGACGCTGCAGCGGTACATCGAGGAGCGGATGCCGGTGCCGTTCGATCGTCGCCGCCCGCTGTGGGAGATGCACCTCATCGACGGGTACCGGCACGGCGCCGTGGTCTACACCCGGCTCCACCACTGCATTGGTGACGGCGTCGCCCTCAACCAGGTGATGCTCTCGATGACGGGGGAGACCCCGGACAGCGACCTCGACGACACCAGGACCGTCGCGCCCGAGCACCGTGCCGGTCTTCTCGAGGGGGCCGCCAGATTCGCGGGGGCCGCGGTGTCGAACACCGCCGGTGCCGCGTCCGGCGCCGCCCACATGCTGCTCGACCTGCCCAAGCTGCTCGATCCGCATGTCCTCGGCGACGCCTTCACCCAGGCCGAACGCACCGGCGAGATCGCGAACAAGCTCGTGCTCGGACCCAAACCGCACACTCCGCTCAGCGGCGAACCGGGAACGGCCAAACGCGCGGTGTGGTGCGAGCCCTTTCCGCTCGACGACATCAAGCACATCGGCCACCGGACCGGCACAACCGTCAACGACGTGCTCATGGGAGCCGTCGCCGGGGCGCTCGCGACGTACATCCGCGAGCACGGCGGCGAGCCGCAGGACGTGCCCACGATGGTGCCTGTCAACGTTCGCCCCCTCGACAAGCCCCTGCCGAAGGAACTCGGGAATCAGTTCGCTCTGGTGCTCTTCAAGTACCCGTCGGCACTGGAGACCCCGCTCGAACGCATCGTCGAGACCCACCGGCGGATGGAGGTCATCAAGCACTCTCCCGAGGTGACGCTGACGTTCGGCCTGATCAAGGCGATCGGACGGACCGGTAAGGAGCTGGAACGGTTCTTCGTGGACTTCTTCTCCGACAAGGCGATCGGGGTCACCACCAACGTTCCCGGTCCCACGAGCGACCGGTACATGGCGGGGACGAAGATCCGCGGTGTGCTCGCCTGGGTGCCGGGCGCCGGTGAGCAGACCCTCGGCGTCTCGATCTTCAGCTACAGCGGCAAGGTCCGGGTGGGGTTCAAGGCGGACGCCGACCGGGTGCCCGATCCCGAGAATCTCGTCCGCGCCTTCACCGAGGAGATCGACGGGCTGCTGCGCCTCTCGCACGCCGTGTGACGGCGACGTGAATCCGCCGATTCGGTGGCCGTGCCGGGTGTGGCTGTCTACCGTCGGCTCATGAGCGAGCACGGGCACTACCAGGAAGTCCTGAACGCATTGAATCCGCAGCACCGGGCGCTGCGCGCGGCGATTCCCGAGGTGTATCAGGGTTTCAATGCTCTCAGCAAGGCCGCCTTCGCCCCTGGGGCGCTGGACACCAAGACCAAGGAACTGATCGCGCTCGCGATCGGCGTCGTCGACGAATGCGACGGCTGCATTGCCTCCCATGCGCGCGGCGCCGTCCGGGCCGGGGCGAGCAGGCAGGAGGCCGCCGAGGCGATCGGGGTCGCATTCCTCATGCAGGGCGGCCCGGCGACGATCTACGGGTCGCGGGCCTACACCGCGTTCTGCGAATTCGCCGACGCCGCGGAAGAGCGGGACCGGTGACGGCCCGGTGGAGGGGATGACGGGAATCGAACCCGCGTAGCCAGTTTGGAAGACTGGGGCTCTACCATTGAGCTACATCCCCATGCATGCGATCGACCCGGGATCGCCGGGTCTGTCGCGTGCAGGAACAGACTGTACCGAACCTCGCTTTGGATTTCATAATCGGGGGGCCGTAGGATTCTCCCTCGGGTCCCCGGAAGGTTCCGGGTGCCGGTGTTGACGGGATGTGGCGCAGCTTGGTAGCGCATCCGCTTTGGGAGCGGAGGGTCGCAGGTTCAAATCCTGTCATCCCGACCAGGAGGAACCGGGTGGAAGACCGAGCACCCGGTGACAGCTTGATCGAACGACAACCGAGCACGACAGAAGGAGCATGTCCGTGAAGAGCACCGTCGAGCAGCTCAGCCCGACGCGAGTCCGTATCAACGTTGAGGTGCCCTTCGAGGAGCTCCAGCCTGATTTCGACCGCGCGTTCAAGGCCCTCGCCAGCCAGATCCGCCTTCCCGGCTTCCGGCCCGGCAAGGCCCCGCGCAAGCTGCTCGAGGCCCGCGTCGGCCGTGGCGCCGTGCTCGAGCAGGTCGTCAACGACGCCATCCCGGCCCGCTACAGCGAGGCCGTGACCGCCAACGAGGTCAAGGTCATCGGCCAGCCCGAGGTCGACATCACCAAGCTCGAGGACAACGTCGAGCTCGTCTTCACCGCCGAGGTCGACGTCCGGCCGGAGATCGCCCTCCCCGACTTCTCCACCATCGCGGTCACCGTCGATCCCGTCGAGATCACCGACGAGGCGGTCGAGGAGCAGCTGCTGTCGCTGCGTCAGCGCTTCGGCACCCTCACCGGTGTCGAGCGGCCCGTGCAGGACGGCGACTTCGTGTCCATCGACCTGTCCGCCACCGTCGGCGGCGAGGAGGTCCCCGAGGCCTCCACCACCGGCCTGTCCCACGAGGTCGGTTCGGGCCAGCTCATCGACGGCCTCGACGAGGCGCTCGTCGGCCTCTCCGCGGGGGAGTCGAAGGAGTTCACCACCACCCTCGTCGCCGGTGAGCACGCCGACGAGGAAGCCATGGTCACCGTCACGGTGAACAGCGTCAAGGAGCGCGAGCTACCCGCCGAGGACGACGAGTTCGCGCAGCTCGCCAGCGAGTTCGACACCCTCGAGGAGCTCAAGGCCGATCTGCGTGAGCGCGTCGAGCGGGTCAAGAAGGTCGAGCAGGCCGGTCAGATCCGCGACAAGGTGCTCGACGCGCTGCTCGAGGCCGTCGACGTGCCGCTGCCCGAGGCCGTGGTCCAGGCCGAGATCGACGGCGCCCTGCACGATGCCATCCACGCGCTCGATCACGACGAGACCAAGCTGAACCAGCTCCTCGAGGAGCAGGGCTCGAGCCGCGAGGAATTCGACAACGACACCCGCGAGTCGGCCGAGCGCGCCGTGAAGGTGCAGCTGCTGCTCGACGCGATTGCCGAGGCCGAGGGCACCACCGTCGAGCAGGAGGAGCTCACCGAGCGCATCTTCTTCCAGGCGCAGCGCTACGGCATCCCGCCGGAGCAGTTCATCCAGCAGATCGGCCAGGCGAACCAGCTCGGCGCCGTCTACGCGGACGTCCGTCGCGGCAAGGCCCTCGGCAACGTGGTGGACCGGGCCACCGTCACCGACACCGGTGGCGCCACGATCGACACCTCCGAGCTGTTCGGCACGAAGAGCGACGCCGAGTCCGAGGACGCCGAGGCTCCGGCCGGCGAGGGCGACTCCGAATAGTAGGGCGAGACCCGTTGCCGCGCCGCGCGATTGCAGGTGCGACGTCGCAACGGTTCTCCGCAGGGAACGCACAGCGGAAATTTCCGCTTTGAGCGAAGTGGGGCGGCACCGGGCATCCGGTGCCGCCCCACTTCGTTACTGTCAGTGTCAGCAATCCACGATTGACGAGAAGGCAGGTACCGTGACTCCTCAGAATCCGGCGACATCCATCGGTCCCACGATGACCTCGGCCACCGCTGGGCTCAACCTCAGCGACTCGGTCTACGAGCGGCTGCTGCGCGAGCGGATCATCTTCCTCGGTACCCAGGTCGACGACGACATCGCGAACAAGCTCTGCGCGCAGATCCTGCTGCTGTCCGCGGAGGACCCGACGCGCGACATCTCGCTCTACATCAACTCCCCGGGTGGATCCGTCACCGCCGGCATGGCGATCTACGACACCATGAAGTTCGTCGAGTGCGACGTGGCGACCTTCGCGATGGGTCTGGCCGCCTCCATGGGGCAGTTCCTGCTCTCGGCCGGCACGCGGGGCAAGCGGTACGCCCTGCCGCACGCGCGGATCATGATGCACCAGCCCTCCGCCGGAATCGGCGGCACGGCCAGCGACATCGCGATCATGGCGGAACAGTTCGCGCACACCAAGCGGGAGATGGCGGAACTGATCGCCGAGCACACCGGCCAGACCGTCGAGCAGATCACGAAGGACTCGGACCGCGACCGCTGGTTCACCGCCAAGGAAGCACTCGAGTACGGCTTCGTCGACCATGTCGTCTCGCGGGCGCAGCAGGCCGGCGGCACCGGCAACTAGTTCCGAGCCCCCCGATCCGCTCTACGCACCACGAATTTCTGGAGAAGCGATGACAAACCTGTTCGATCCGCGCCAGCTCGGCGGCCAGGCTCCGGCCTCCCCCGCGAGCCGCTACATCCTGCCCTCGTTCATCGAGCACTCGAGCTACGGGGTCAAGGAGTCCAACCCGTACAACAAGCTGTTCGAGGAACGCATCATCTTCCTCGGCGTGCAAGTGGACGACGCCTCGGCCAACGACGTCATGGCGCAGCTGCTGGTGCTCGAGTCGCTGGACCCGGACCGCGACATCACCATGTACATCAACTCGCCCGGTGGCTCGTTCACGTCGCTGATGGCGATCTACGACACCATGCAGTACGTGCGTGCCGACATCACGACCGTGTGTCTCGGCCAGGCCGCCTCGGCGGCAGCGGTGCTGCTCGCCGCCGGTAGCCCCGGCAAGCGGCTCGCCCTGCCCAACGCGCGCGTGCTCATCCACCAGCCCGCCACCGGCGGCATCCAGGGCCAGGTGTCCGACCTCGAGATCCAGGCCGCGGAGATCGAGCGCATGCGCCGCCTGATGGAGACGACGCTGGCCAAGCACACCGGCAAGGACCCCGAGCAGATCCGCAAGGACACCGACCGCGACAAGATCCTCACCGCCGCGGAGGCCGTCGACTACGGTCTGATCGACAACGTGCTCGAGTACCGCAAGCTCTCGGCTCAGAAGTAACCGCCTCGGCCCGGTCCGGAGTGCGCGCCCCGCGCGCCTTCGGGGCCGGGCCGGTGTGCTCGGGTGGCATGACCGCTGCCCCCGCACAAATTATGGCCCGAATCGCCCGGAACCGGTCGACCGCCGTCGCAGTATCCGGGTACGGTCGTTCCAAGGGCCCGCTCCCCGGACCGGCGCTGTCGGCGGTCGCGGGATCGGTTGCACGCTCACGAGGAAGTAGGGACCTGACAGATGGCACGTATCGGTGACGGGGGCGACCTGCTGAAATGCTCTTTCTGCGGAAAGAGCCAGAAGCAGGTCAAGAAGCTCATTGCGGGCCCAGGGGTCTACATCTGCGACGAGTGCATCGACCTGTGCAACGAGATCATCGAGGAAGAACTGGCCGAGTCCAACGAGGTCAAGCTCGACGAGTTGCCCAAGCCGGCCGAGATCCGCGAGTTCCTCGACAACTACGTCATCGGGCAGGACTCCGCGAAGCGGACCCTGGCGGTGGCGGTCTACAACCACTACAAGCGGATCCAGGCGGGGGAGAAGGCCCGCGACACCCGGGGTGAGTCGGTCGAGCTGGCCAAGTCGAACATTCTGCTGCTCGGGCCCACGGGCTGCGGGAAGACGTACCTGGCGCAGACGCTGGCGAAGATGCTGAACGTGCCGTTCGCGATCGCCGACGCCACCGCCCTGACCGAGGCCGGCTACGTCGGTGAGGACGTCGAGAACATCCTCCTCAAGCTCATCCAGGCGGCCGACTACGACGTCAAGCGCGCCGAGACCGGGATCATCTACATCGACGAGGTCGACAAGATCGCCCGCAAGAGCGAGAACCCGTCGATCACCCGCGACGTGTCCGGCGAGGGCGTCCAGCAGGCGCTGCTGAAGATCCTCGAGGGCACCCAGGCGTCGGTGCCGCCGCAGGGCGGACGCAAGCATCCGCATCAGGAATTCATTCAGATCGACACCACCAACGTGCTGTTCATCGTCGCCGGAGCGTTCGCCGGCCTCGAGAGGATCGTCTCGGATCGGGTCGGCAAGCGCGGAATCGGCTTCGGCGCCGAGGTGAAGTCCAAGGCCGAGATCGACACCACCGACCACTTCGCCGAGGTCATGCCCGAGGACCTGATCAAGTTCGGTCTCATTCCCGAGTTCATCGGCCGCCTGCCGGTCGTCGCCTCGGTGACGAACCTGGACAAGGATTCGCTGGTGCAGATCCTGTCGGAGCCGAAGAACGCGCTCGTCAAGCAGTACGTCCGGCTCTTCGAGATGGACGGGGTGGAGCTCGAGTTCACCCAGGACGGACTGGAAGCTGTGGCCGACCAGGCGATCCTGCGTGGTACCGGTGCCCGCGGACTGCGCGCCATCATGGAAGAGGTCCTGCTGCCGGTGATGTACGACATCCCGAGCCGCGACGACGTCGCCAAGGTGGTCGTCACTGCCGAGACCGTCAACGACAACGTGCTCCCGACGATCGTGCCGCGCAAGCCCGAACGGGAGCGTCGCGACAAGACCGCCTGATCCGACAGCGTGGAAGGCCCCGGCATTCGTGCCGGGGCCTTCGCCGTGGGTGGGGTGCCTCCGCCGGAGGCCGCGACGGTCAGATGCGGTTGCCGAGTTCGCGCAGCGGGGTGCGGAAGGTTTCCTTCGCCGACAGGGCGGACACGGCGCACACCAGGCAGGCGCCGGATGTCAGGAGGGCGACGGGCAGCCAGTTCGTCGGATCGCCGCCCATGAGTGCGGTGCCGATGGCGGGGGCGAAGCCGGCGATGGCGAAGCCGAGCTGGGTGCCGATCGCCATGCCGGAGTAGCGGACCTTGGTGTTGAACATCTCGGCGTAGAACGACGGCCAGATCGCGTTGGGCGCGGCGTAGAGCAGGCCCATCAGGGCGATGCCGGCGGCGAAGATCAGCGCGACGTTGCCGGTGGAGATGGCCTGGAAGTACACGAAGATGAACACCGCCGAGCCGAGGACGCCGGTGACGAAGACGGGCTTGCGGCCGACGCGATCCGACAGGGCGGCGAGGGCGGGCTGACTGAACAAGGCGACGGCGTTGGCGGCGATCGCGACTCCCAGCATCGTCGACTTGGCGATGCCCACCTCGGCGCTGGTCGCGAACGCCAGGCCGAACACGGAGAAGATGGTGCTCACGACGGCGACGAAGGCGCAGAAGATCACCCGGGTCAGGTTGGCCGGATGGGTGCGCAGCAGGTCGGCGACCGGCAGCTTGGCGACCTCGTGGGACTTCTTGGTCTCCGCGAACTCCTCGGGCTCCTCGAGCTTGAGTCGCATGACGTACGCGGCGGCCAGCACGAACAGGCTGCCCCAGAACGGTACGCGCCAGCCCCAGCTGTAGAGGATGTCGTCGGGCATGGCCGCGACGGGCAGGAACACCAGGCTGGCGAGGATGAAGCCGGCTTGTGTGCCGTTGAGCGTCCAGCTCGCGAAGAACGCGCGACGGTTCTGCGGGGCGTGCTCGAGCGTCAGCGAGCTGGCGCCGGACTGCTCGCCGGCGGCGGAGATGCCCTGGAAGATTCGCATCAACACGAGCAGCGCGGGTGCGAGTACGCCGATCGACTCGGCGCTGGGGATCAGGCCGATGCCGAAGGTGGCGACGCCCATGAGGATGAGCGTGAACAGCATGACGTTCTTGCGTCCGACCCGGTCACCGAAGTGGCCGAGCACCACGGCGCCGAGCGGCCGCGCGACGTAGGCGACACCGAAGGTCGACAGGGACAGCAGTGCCGCGTGGGCGCTGTCGGGGAAGAACACGGTCGGGAAGATCAGGGCAGCGGCGGACGCGTAGATGTAGAAGTCGTAGTACTCGAGCATGCTGCCGAGGAAGGCCGACGACGCTGCGCGCTTGACCTTGGTGGTGTCGTGCGGGCGGGTTTCGGTCGTCATACCGGAATTCTCCGGCGTGTCGAGGGTGTGCGCGGTCATCGCGTCTCCTGTGCGGAAAAGGGGAGGGGATGTTCGAGATACGAACCCGGGTTCGTACTGCGTTGTGTCGAATGTAGGCGCCATCACACCGTGAACGCAAGATGTATGAACTAGATAGTTCATAAAATTTGGGGACGCGCGCCCGGGCGCATTCCCCTGCAGTCCCTCAGTCGGGCAGGGTCGTCAGGAACGCGACGAGGAGATCGCCCAGCATCCTCCGGTGCCTGGCCCGCAGCTCGTCCGCGGCCAGGTCCTGGTCGAACAGGGCCTGCCAGGTGTACCGGTTCGCGGTGCGGAAGACGCAGAAACTGCTGATCACCAGGTGGACGTCGAGGGCGTCGACGTCGTCGCGGAAGAGGTCGTCCGCCCGGCCGCGTTCGAGGATGCCGGTGAGCACGTCGACGGCGGGGGCGCCCAGGCCGGCGAGATGGGGGGACTGCCGGATGTGCTCACCCCGGAGCATGTTCTCGTTGGCGACGATGCGGATGAAGTCGGGATGCTGGTCGTGGTGGTCGAACGTGGCCTCGGCCAGCATGCGGATGGCGTCGACGGGGCCGAGGTCCTCGAGGTCCAGCTCGCGCTCCTGGGCCCGGATCGTCCCGTAGGAGCTCTCGAGGACGGCCCGGTAGAGGCCCTCCTTGTCGCCGAAGTAGTAGTAGATCATCCGCTTGGTGGTCTGCGTGCGCTCGGCGATCTCGTCCACCCGGGCTCCCGACAGGCCCTTGTCCGCGAACTCCGCGGTGGCCACCTCGAGGATGTTCTCCCTGGTGAGGTCGCTGTTGCGGCGTCGTCGGCCGGTCGTCTGCTCGGTTGCCATGGCGCCACCCTATCGAGCGGGGTCTTGTCTCCGTGCCGCCTGTGGCCGTACGCTAGGGCTTGTAACTCACTAGTTCGTACATTGTGATGTGAAAGGCCCGCCATGACCGACTCGATTCTCTGCGGCCTCATCGGAACCGGCATCGGTGCCTCGCTGACACCCCCGATGCACGAGGAGGAGGGCGCGCGGCAGGGCCTGCGCTACGTCTACAGGATCATCGATCTCGACGAGCTGGGCCTCTCGGTCGCCGACCTGCCGCGGCTGCTGCGCACCGCGCGCGAGCTGGGCTTCCGGGGTCTGAACATCACCCATCCCTGCAAGCAGGCCGTCATCGAACACCTCGACGACCTGTCGCCCGAGGCGAGCCGCCTCGGCGCCGTCAACACCGTGCTGTTCGACGGCGGCCGCGCGATCGGTCACAACACCGACTGGTCCGGCTTCGGCCGCAACTTCGACCGCGGGCTCCCCGGCGTCGCGCTCGGTGCGGTCGTTCAGCTCGGAGCCGGTGGGGCCGGAGCGGCGGTCGCGTACGCCGCACTCACCCGCGGAGTGCGCGCGTTCACCGTCGTCGATCCCGACCTCGCGCGCGCCACCGCGCTGCGCGACACGCTCACCGTGCTGTTCCCGGACGTCGCCGTCTCCTCTGCGACGCCCGCCGAGCTGCCGCGGCTGCTGGCCGCCGCGCACGGGCTGATCCACGCGACGCCCGTCGGCATGGCCGCGCACCCTGGAACGGCCTTCGATCCGGCACTGCTGCGCCCCGACCTGTGGGTCGCCGAGGTCGTCTACCGGCCCATCGAGACCGAACTCGTCCTGCGGGCCCGCGCGCTCGGCGCCCCGACCCTCACCGGAGCGGGCATGGCCGTCTTCCAGGCCGTCGACGCATTCCGCATCTTCACCGGGGTGGAGCCCGACGCCGACCGCATGCTTGCCCACATGACGGCCCTGATCGAGGCGGAGCGGGTGCCGGCCTGATCGGTCCGTCGGGACGACGGCGCAGTGTTACCGCTGTCGGGACGACGCAGTGTTACCGCTGTCGGGACGACGCAGTGTTACCGCTGTCGGGACGACGGCGCAGTGTTACCGCCCCGGCACGCGCAACATCGCGCACGCGAGCTCCACGATCTCCGACTCGAAGGTGGACAGGTCGGTCGCGTCCCCGGCCTCGTGGGCGCGCTCCCACGAGGCGAACGAGCCGATGACGAAGCGCACCGTCAGCCCCACGCGCCGACGGGCGTCGGATTCGGCGAGGTCGAGACGCTGCGCGATCGCCTCCAGCAGGGAGGCGAGGACGGCGAGCGACTCGTCGGACGGGTAGTAGTCGGCCTGGACGGCCCCCGGCGGGGGGACCGCCAGGAACACCAGGGGGGCGGTGGCGAGCCACTGCTCGTTGAAGCGAGCCCAGTAGCTGGGCCTCCCGCGGGCGATCTCGGTGACGAGCGGATGGACGTAGGCGTACACGAGCGGTTCGAGTGCCGGGGGACCGTCGAGGTGGGCTGCGTCCGTCAGTGCCGCTCGCTGGGCATTGACGCGCGGCGCGTGCCGGCTCCAGACCGCGTCGAGCAGTCCGTGCCACGAGCCGAAGTGATAGGCGATCGCCGAATTGTTACGCTGACCCGCGGCTTTGACCACCTCGCGTGCCGAGACGCCGTGGATGCCGCGACGGGCTATCAGTTCCTCCGCGGCCTCCAGTAGAGCGAGACGACCTGTTGACACTGCCATGCATCCACTGTACTAAGAAGTTCGACTTTCCAATTAATATGAACTTCTTAACGGAGGATCTCATGGGTCATCTCTCCTCCCGGCGCGTCCTCGTGGCGCTCGCGGTCACCTCGGTGCTGGCCGCCACGGCCTGCGCGGAATCCGAACCGTCTCCCGCCGCCGAGCGTCCCCCCGGCGCGCTGATCAGTACCCGCCCGTTGACGAACGCGGCGGCGCTGCCCAGCGCGGCGCGCACGGAACTGATCACCTACCTCTCGGAGGACGCCACGGGACGCCCGATCCTCGTGTCGGGCACCGTCGCGATTCCGCGTGGCGAGGCCCCCGGCGGAGGATGGCCGGTGATCAGCTGGGCGCACGGCACGACGGGTGTCGGCGATGCCTGCGCGCCCTCGGCCGACACGGTCGGCGGACCCGCCCACAGCTACCTCTCGCGGACCACCACGATGCTCGATCGGTGGGTCGCCGACGGCTACGCCGTGGTCCAGACCGACTACGAGGGCCTCGGAACGCCGGGCGGACACCCCTACATGAACGGCGACAGCGCCGCGAACACGGTCGTCGACATCGTGCGTGCCGCACGCGAGGCCGAGCCCGCCATCGGGAACCGGTGGACGGTGATGGGGCACAGCCAGGGCGGACATGCGGCCCTGTTCACCGCCGCCCAGGGCGCGGAGCGCGCCCCCGAACTGGAACTGCAGGGCGCGGTCGCGTTCGCGCCGGGAAGCCGGACGAGCGAGACCGCCGCCTACTTCGCAACCGGGGGCCCGGGGATCGCGCAGGCCCTGACCTTCCTGCCCGTCCTGTTGCTCGGTGCCGAGGCCGCCGACCCCGAGATGTCCGCCGACGCGATGCTCACGGACGCGTCCCGTCCGCTGCTCGCGGCGGCGCGCACCGGGTGCATGGACGACGTGCGCAAGGTGGCCGCGACCGTTCCCGTGGACCAGGTGTTCGCGCCCGGTGCGGACGTCGGCCGCCTGACCGAGTATTTCGCGACGCAGGAACTCGAGGAGCTCGCCCTGTCGGTGCCGACCCTCGTCGTGCAGGGCACCGCGGACGTGCTCGTGTCCCGGCAGGTCACCGACGAGGTGACGAAGACGCTGTGCGGCAACGGTTCCGCCCTTGCCTACCGGGTCTACGACGGTGCCGACCACCGCGGCGTGCTCGAGGCCTCCCACGACGACGTGCGGGCCTTCGTCGCCGGGGTCCGCTCGGGCGATGCGCCCGAACAGGCCTGCAGCTGAGCAGTTCCCGGACCCCGGCTCAAACGACGGATCCGGTGTAGACGTTCATCGAGTCGCCGCGGAGGAAGCCGACCAGGGTCAGGCCGGACTCCGCGGCGAGATCGACTGCCAGCGAGGAGGGGGCGGACACCGCCCCGAGCGCCGGGACGCCGGCCATCACGGCCTTCTGCACCAGCTCGAAGGAGGCCCGGCCGCTGACGACGAGGACGGTGCCCGACAACGGGACCCGGTTCTCGGTCAGTGCCCAGCCGAGCACCTTGTCGACCGCGTTGTGCCGGCCCACGTCCTCCCGCAACGCCAGCAGGGTGCCGTCGGCGGTGAACAGCGCTGCGGCGTGCAGGCCCCCCGTGCTCTGGAAGACCTTCTGCCGCTGCCGCATCCGTGGCGGCATCGAGGCCAGGGTGCGGGCGGAGATCGCGAATCCGTCGGTCAGCGGGAACCGGGTGCGGGTGCGCACCTGCTCGAGGGACTCCTTCCCGCACACCCCGCACGCGGAGCTGGTGAGGAAGTTGCGGGCGCCTGCACCGTCGGGAACGGGCATCCCCGGCGCGAGGTGGACGTCGAGCACGTTGTAGGTGTTGGCGCCGGTCTCGTCGACGCCGTCGCAGTAGCGCACGACGGAGACGTCCTCGCGGCCGCCGACGATCCCCTCCGCGAGCAGGAATCCGTGGGCCAGTTCCACGTCGTGGCCCGGGGTGCGCATCGTGACCGTCAGGGCGCGGCCGTTGAGGCGGATCTCCAGCGGTTCCTCCACCGCGAGGCTGTCCGGTCGGCGCGCCTGCCCGTCCGCGGTGATCCGCAGGACGGGCCGGCGCGCGGTGACCCGCCCCATCAGTCGGCCCCAGCCCGCTCGAGCCGCACGACGATCGCCTTGGAGACCGGGGTGTTCGACTTCTTCGCGACGTGATCGAGGGGGACCAGCGGATTGGTCTCCGGGTAGTAGGCGGCCGCGTTGCCGCGCGGGGTGCTGTAGGCGACGATCCGGAAGTCGCGGACGCGACGCTCCTCCACGGCGCCGTCGGCGGGCCATTCGGACACGATGTCGACCAGGTCGCCGTCGGCGAATCCGAGTTCGGTGATGTCGTCTGCGTGGACGAACACGACCTTGCGGCCGTTCTTCACCCCGCGGTAGCGGTCGTCGAGCCCGTAGATGGTGGTGTTGTACTGATCGTGGCTGCGCAGCGTCTGCAGCACGAGCCGGCCCGGGGGAGTGGGCACCCACACCAGTTCGTTGACGCTGAAATTGGCCTTGCCGGTGTGCGTGCGGAATTCGCGGCTGTCGCGGGGCGGGTGCGGCAACTGGAACCCGTCGCGCCGCCGGACCTTGGTGTTGTAGTCCTCGCAGCCGGGCACGACCCGCCCGATCGAGTCGCGGATCAGGTCGTAGTTGCCCTCGAACGCGGACCAGCGGACCGGATGGCCGGGGCCGAACAACTCGCGGGCGAGCCGGCAGACGATCGCGACCTCGCTGCGCAGCTGGTCGCCGACCGGCTGCAACCGGCCCCGCGACAGGTGCACCATGGACATCGAATCCTCCACGGAAACAAGCTGTTTGCCGCTCTCCTGGATGTCGAGATCGGTGCGTCCGAGAGTCGGCAGGATCAGCGCCGTGCGCCCGTGCACGAGATGGCTGCGGTTGAGCTTCGTCGAGATCTGCACGGTCAGCTCGCAGCGGCGCAGCGCCTCCTCGGTGGCGTGGGTGTCCGGGGTCGCGGCGACGAAGTTGCCGCCCATCGCCATGAAGACACTCGCCCGGCCGTCGCGCATCGCGCGGATGGCCTCGACGGTGTCGTACCCGTGCCTGCGCGGGCTGGTGATCCCGAACTCGAGGTCCAGCGCGGCGAGGAAGGACTCGGGCATCTTCTCCCAGATGCCCATCGTCCGGTCACCCTGCACGTTCGAATGCCCCCGCACCGGGCAGACCCCGGCCCCGGGCTTGCCGATCATCCCGCGCAGCAGCAGCACGTTGACCGCCTCGGCGATGGTGGCGACGGCGTGGGTGTGCTGGGTCAGGCCCATCGCCCAGCACGTCACGGTGCGTTGCGAGGTGGCCAGGTCCCGGGCGGTGGCCCGCAGCTGCGCCTCGCTCAGCCCGGTGGCCTCGAGGACGGTGCCGAGGTCGACCGCGCGGACGTGCCGCTCGTACTCGTCGAAGCCGGCGCAGTGGGCCTCGACGAAGGCCCGGTCGATCACGGTGCCGGGCGCGGCGTCCTCCGCCTCGAACAGCAGCCTGCCGAGCCCCTGGAACAGGGCCAGGTCGCCGCCGAGGCGGATCTGCAGGAACTCGTCGGCGATGTCGGTGCCGTGGCCGAGCACGCCGTCGACGCGCTGCGGGTCCTTGAACCGGAGCAGTCCCGCCTCGGGGAGCGGGTTGATCGCGATGATCTTGGCCCCGTTCTCCTTGGCCTTCCCCAGGGTGGAGAGCATGCGCGGATGGTTGGTGCCCGGGTTCTGACCGGCGACGAGGATGAGGTCCGCGTGCTCGAGGTCGGGCACCGACACCGAGCCCTTGCCGATGCCGATGGTCTCGACGAGTGCGCTGCCGGAGGACTCGTGGCACATGTTGGAGCAGTCCGGCATGTTGTTGGTGCCGTAGCTGCGGATCAGCAGCTGGTAGAGGAACGCGGCCTCGTTGCTGGTGCGGCCCGACGTGTAGAAGACGGCGTGGTCCGGGGTGGGGAGCGCACGCAAGTGGTCGGCGATCAGCCGGTTCGCATCGTCCCAGCCGATGGGGGTGTAGTGGGTCGCGCCGGGGCGGAGCACCATCGGATGGGTCAGCCGGCCCTGCTGCCCGAGCCAGTAGTCGGTCCTCTCCGACAGCTCCGCGACGGAGTGACGGGCGAAGAACTCGGGCGTGACCGTGCGCAGGGTGGCTTCCTCGGCGACGGCCTTGGCGCCGTTCTCGCAGAACTCCGCGGGCTTGCGGTGGCCGGGCGTCTCGGGCCAGGCGCACCCCGGACAGTCGAATCCGTGCCGCTGGTTGAGCCGCGGCAGCGCGGCCGCCGTGCGGGCCACGCCCATCTGCTCGTAGGCGCGTCTCAGTGACACCAGGACCGCCGGGACACCGGCAGCGTGGTCCTTGGCTCCGGTGACCTCCAGGTCGGATTCCACGATGTCGTGCAGCGGACCGTGTCGAGTCATGTGTCCATCCTCACCCGCGAGCTATGCGCATACCAGTTCGAACGCTACCGGTCGCCCCCGAGCGAGCGATCGGCGGTGGGGCAGTTCCGGGGCGAGCCGCCGTTACACGAAGTTCACCGGCGGCTCCCACGCAGATTACACAGTGGGTTCACTCTCAGGTGACGGTGATTAACAACATAAGACAGTCACCGCGACACGTACGAGGGGCGATCCCTCGGGACTGAACAAGGTGGACACCTATGGAAGAGGCAATCGCTGCCGCCGACACCGCCTGGATCCTCGCGGCCTTCACGGCGGTCTCGCTGATGGTTCCCGGGCTGGCGCTGTTCTACGGCGGCATGGTGAGCGTCCGCAGCACGCTCAACATGATCATGATGACGTTCGCGGGCTTCGCGCTCGTCGGAGTGCTGTGGGTTCTGTTCGGCTACTCGGCGGTGCTCGGAAACTCGCTCGGCGGTGCCGGACTGCTCGGCAACCCCCTCGAATATCTCGGGCTCGGCCAGCTGCTCGAGGCGCCGGTCGAACCGGGACTCCCGCCGGCGCTGATCGCCGGATTCCAGCTCTTGTTCGCCGGCATCACGGTCGCGCTCGTGTGCGGCGCCCTTGCCGACCGCATGAAGTTCTCGGCCTGGATGGTGTTCGCCGGGCTGTGGGCCGTGCTGGTGTACTTCCCCGTCGCGCACTGGGTCTTCGCGTTCGACTCCGAGGACGGGTCCGTCGTCGGCGGCTGGATCGCCAACACCCTCGGCGCGATCGACTTCGCCGGCGGCACCGCCGTGCACATCAACGCCGGCATCGCGGCCCTCGCGGTCATCATCGTCCTGGGCAAGCGGCGCTCGTTCCTGAATCCGCCCCGCCCGCACAGCCTTCCGCTGACCGTTCTCGGTGCCGGCATCCTGTTCTTCGGCTGGTTCGGCTTCAACGGCGGTTCCGCGCTCGCCGCGGACAACAACGCCTCGGTCGTCGTGCTCAACACCCTCGCCGCGTCGTGCGCCGGCATCTGTGGCTGGCTGATCGTCGAGAAGCTGCGGGAGGGGCACGCCACGACCCTCGGCGCCGCGTCCGGCCTCATCGCCGCGCTCGTCGCGATCACCCCGGCCTGCGGTGCCGTCTCGCCGCTCGGCGCACTGGTCGTCGGCGCCCTGGCCGGCGCGCTGTGCTGCTTCGCGATCTCGCTGAAGTTCCGCCTGGGCTACGACGACGCTCTCGACGTCGTCGGCATCCACCTCGTCGGCGGTGTCCTCGGCACGCTGCTCATCGGCTTCCTGGCGGTGCCGGAGGCCCCCAGTGGTGCGGCCGGGCTGTTCTACGGCGGCGGAATCGGTCTGCTGGGCACCCAGGCCGTCGCGGTGCTCGCGGTGCTGGCCTATTCCTTCGTCGTCACCTGGATCATCGCCAAGGGTCTCGACCTGGTGATGGGCCTGCGCGTCGATCCGGAGGCCGAGTACGAGGGCCTCGACGTCGTCGTGCACGGCGAGACCGCCTACGTGCTCGACGCGGTGGGCTTCACCGGAACGTCCCGTACGGAGGCGGCGTCGGTCGCCGAGGCGGCGACGGCACTCACGTCCAAGGCGGCGGCCGAGAAGCTCTGACCGAGGACCGACAACGGGTGAGGCCCCCGCTACGGCGGGGGCCTCGTTCGTCGTCGAGCGGGAGACTCTCGCGACGAGGGGGCGGTTACCGCTGCCCGCACCCGCGATTCACCGCGGCGGCGTCCCTCTCGACGCGGAAACCCCCCGCTCGTGGTGGAGGCAGGGTCAGTCCTGGTGTTTGTCCGGGTACGCGGTGACCGCGAGGAACCGGATGGGCAGGGTGACGAGCTCGTTCGGCCCGTGGATGCCCTCGCCGTCGAGCAGCAGGGCGTCGCCGGGTTGGAGCCGGTACTCGGATTCGCCGTGCCCGTACACCATCTCGCCCTCGAGCATGTAGAGCAGCTCGGTCCCCGGATGCTGGAACAACGGGAAGACCTCGCTCGCGTCGGTGAGCGTCACCAGCACGGGCTCGAGCCGCTTGTGCTGGCCCCGCAGCGTGCCGAGCAACTCGTAGTGGTGCCCGACGCGGGTGCCGCGGCCGACGATCTCCGCGCCCTGGCCGGCCTTGACGAACACTGCCTCGCGTTGCGCGTCGGCGCCGCGGAACAGCGACGTCACAGGCACGTCGAGACCTGCGGCCAGGCGGGCGAGGGTCGAGAGGCTGCACGACGTCTGGGCGTTCTCGATCTTCGACAGCATCGCCTTGGAGATGCCCACCTTCGCGGCCATGTCGCCCACGGAGAGCCCGCTGGCGATCCGCAGCTTGCGGACCTCCCGTGCGATGGCGCGTTCCAGGTCCACCCCGGTCGGGGTGTCCCGCGGGACCTCCCGGCCCGGCGCGTCGTGCAGTACGGGGCGCTCGGGGCTGCTCATGTCCTCACTGTACGTGCTGTTTCCCGACAGTGGACGACCGTGGGAGAGGTGGGCACGCGAAATCGAGCGAATGTGCCTTGCCGTCGGACAGGCCGACAGTAAGGCACATTCGCTCGGTGGAAGGCGGGAGCGGCTCAGAAACCGTGGCCGGGAACCCAGTTGGTGCCGGCCAGTGGCACCCGTGCCATGGCGGCCGACTCGATGGTCAGGGCCACGAGGTCCTGCGGCTCGAGGTTGCGCAGGTGCGACTTGCCGCAGGCGCGCGCGATGGTCTGGGCCTCCATGGTGAGCACGCGCAGGTAGTTCGCGAGGCGGCGGCCGCCCTCGACCGGATCGAACCGGGCCTGCAGGTCCGGATCCTGCGTGGTGATGCCGGCGGGGTCCTTGCCGTCCTGGAAGTCGTCGTAGAACCCGGCGGCCGAGCCGAGCTTCTCGTACTCCGCCTGGTATCGGGGGTTGTTGTCGCCCAACGCGATCAGCGCCGCGGTGCCGATGGCGACGGCGTCCGCGCCGAGGGCCATGGCCTTGGCAACGTCGGCGCCGGACCGGATGCCGCCGGAGACGACGAGCTGCACGCCACCGGGGGTGCGGTGCATCCCCATCTCCTGCAGCGCCTGCACGGCCTGGGGGATCGCGGCGAGCGTGGGAATGCCGACGTGCTCGATGAACACGTCCTGCGTGGCGGCCGTGCCACCCTGCATGCCGTCGACCACGACGACGTCGGCACCGGCCTTCACGGCGAGCTTGACGTCGTAGTAGGTGCGGGTCGCGCCGACCTTGACGTAGATCGGCTTCTCCCACCCGGTGATCTCGCGCAGTTCGATGATCTTGACGGCGAGGTCGTCCGGGCCGGTCCAGTCGGGGTGCCGGCACGCGCTGCGCTGGTCGATACCGACGGGCAGGGTGCGCATTCCGGCGACGCGCTCGGTGATCTTCTGCCCGAGCAGCATGCCGCCGCCGCCGGGCTTGGCGCCCTGGCCGAGGACGACCTCGATCGCGTCGGCCTTGCGCAGGTCGTCGGGGTTCATCCCGTAGCGCGACGGCAGGTACTGGTAGACGAGGTGCTTGGACTGGCCGCGTTCCTCCGGCGTCATGCCGCCGTCGCCGGTGGTGGTGGACGTGCCGACCTCGCTCGCGCCGCGCCCGAGAGCCTCCTTCGCCCGCCCGGACAGCGCCCCGAAGCTCATGCCGGCGATGGTGACCGGGATGTCGAGGTGCAGCGGGTACTTCGCGTGCCGGTCGCCGAGGACCACGTCGGTCTCGCACTTCTCGCGGTAACCCTCGAGCGGGTATCGCGACATCGACGCGCCGAGGAACAGCAGGTCGTCGAAGTGCGGGAGTTTGCGCTTGGCGCCCCATCCGCGGATGTCGTAGATGCCGGTCTCGGCGGCACGCTGGATCTCGTGGATGACGTTGCGGTCGAAGGTGGCCGACTCACGAAGTCCGGGCTGGAAGGTCATGGGAGTCTCCTGGGATGCGGGGCGGGCGGTGCGATCAGTACGCCGAGGCGTTGTCGACGTGGAAGTGGTAGAGCCCGCGGGCGGAGCCGTAGCGGGTGAACTCGGCGGGGTCGGCGTCGAAGCCGGCGGCCCGGAGGAGTTCGCGCAGTTCCTCGAGGTGCTCGGGCCGCATCTCCTTCTTGACGCAGTCCGCACCGAGCGAGGCGACGGTGCCGCGCACGTAGATGCGCGTCTCGTACAACGAATCTCCGAGGGCCTCGCCGGCGTCGCCGAGGACGACGAGCCGTCCGGCCTGTCCCATGAAGGCGCTCATGTGGCCGATGCTGCCGCCGACGACGATGTCGACGCCCTTCATGGAGATGCCGCAGCGGGCGGCGGCGTTGCCCTCGATCACCAGCAGCCCGCCGTGGGCAGTGGCGCCGGCGGACTGGGAGGCGTCTCCGATGACACGCACGGTGCCCGACATCATGTTCTCGGCGACCCCGACCCCGGCGTTGCCCGCGACGGTGACGGTCGCATGCTTGTTCATTCCGGCGGCGTAGTAGCCGACGTGGCCTTCGATGCGCACGTCGATCGGCCGGTCGAGCCCGCACGCGAGGGCGTGCTTGCCCTGGGGATTGGTCACGGTCACCGCGGCCGGGGCCTCGGTGGCCTGCAGCGCGGCGTTCAGTTCGCGCGTGGTGGTGACGTCCAGGTCGTACGTCGCGGTGGCGGGGAGCGTGTCGGTGGGCAGGGTCTCGGTGCGCAGCGTCTCGGTGGTCATGGTCGTCTCCGGCGTCGAAGAGATGGGGGAAGCGTCGGTGCTGGTCAGCGGTGCCATACGTAGACCCGCTCCGGCTCGGGCTCGAAGATGTGGGCCTCCGCGATGCCGGGCAGGCCGGCGAGGGCCCGGAACTCGGAGGCCATCGCGACGTACGCGTCGGTCTCGGCGACGATCGCGGGCTTGCAGGCGATCGGGTCGCGCACGACGGCGAACGAGTCGGACGTCGACACGAGCAGGGTGTAGAACCCGTCGAAGCGCTCCCCGAGCAGGCGCAGGGCCTTCTCCAGGTCGGCGCCCTCGGCGAGGTGCTTGGCGACGAACCGCGCCCCGACCTCGGTGTCGTTCTCGCTGTCGAATGCCACACCCTCGGCCTCGAGCTCCCGCTTGACCGACAGGTGGTTGGAGAACGAGCCGTTGTGCACCAGGCACTGGTCCGGGCCGACGGCGAACGGGTGCGAGCCGGCGGCGGTGACGGCCGATTCGGTGGCCATGCGGGTGTGGCCGACGCCCTGCCAGCCGGAGGCGGCCGGGATCCCGAAGCGCTCGGCCAGCGCCACCGGATCGCCCATGCCCTTGAGGACGGTCACGTCGTCACCGAAGCCGATGAGCGTGGCGCCGGGATCGACGGCGCGGACGGTGTCGGCGAGCAACTGCGCCGGGACCGGCGCGTGGAGCACGGTGGTGGGGGCCAGGTCGATCGCGGTCACGGTCACGCCGAGTGCGGCACCGGCGGTGGCGGTCACGTCCGGGGCGGCGCCGAGCAGGGACATCGACGCGTGGCCGGCGGGGGAGAAGGTGGGGTCGCCGTAGAGGGCGACCCCGGCCGAATCCGGTCCCCGGTCGACCATCTGGCCGAGCATGCCGGTCAGCAGGCCACCCAGCCGGGGGGCGAGGGAGGCGTCACGCAGGTGAAGCCCGACGATTCCGCACATGGGTCGTCTCTCCTTTACAGGTCGTCGTTCGCGGTGGCCCGTTCGGACCGAACGGGTCAGAAGGCGGTCAGGTAGCTGTCGATCTCCCACGAGGTCACGGTGTTGTGCCAGTGGAAGAACTCCTCCCGCTTGAGGGAGGCGAAGTACTCGGCGACGCCCGGGCCGGCGGCGTCGAGGGCACCGGTGACGACGGGGTCGGCGGTGAGGGCGTCCATCGCGTGCAGGAGGGTCATCGGCAGGGTCTCCGGATTCGGGGTGCCGCCGGGCACGCCGGGATCGAGCTTGCGATCGATGCCGTCGAGGCCCGCCGCGACGGTCGCGGCGGCGGCGAGGTACGGGTTGGCCGAGCCGTCCCCGCCGCGCAGCTCGACGCGGTTGCCGTCCGGAACGCGCAGGTAGTGGGTGCGGTCGTTGCCGCCGTAGGTGGCGTGCCGCGGCGACCACGTCGCGCCGGAGCTGGTCGCGGTGGCGCCGGTCCGCTTGTAGGAGTTGACGGTCGGGGCGATCACGCCCTGCAGGGCGCAGGCATGGTCGAGGATGCCGGCGATGAACGCGTAGGCGGTCTGGGACAGGCCGAGACTGCGCGGGTCGTCGGCGTCGGGGAAGGCGGAGCCGTCCTCCCGCCACAGCGACAGGTGCATGTGCATGCCCGAGCCGGTGCGGTCGGCGAACGGCTTGGGCATGAAGGTCGCGGTCATGCCGCGCTGCTCGGCGAGCACCGAGATCAGGTAGCGCAGGGTGACGACGCGGTCGGCGGTGGTCATCGCGTCGGCGTACTGGAAGTTCTGCTCGAACTGCCCGTTGCCGTCCTCGTGGTCGTTGGCGTAGTTGCCCCAGCCGAGGGAGTTCATCGCCGCGGAGATCGAGGTCAGGTGCTCGTACATGCGGGTGACGTCGCGGGCGTCGTAGCAGGGCTGCCGGGAGGTGTCGAGCACGTCGGCGGTGCGCAGGGTCCCGTCCTCGTCGCGCTGGACGAGGAAGTACTCGATCTCCGCGCCGACCTTGACGGACAGGCCCCGTTCGGCCGCCTTGCCGAGGACCTCCTTCAGGATCACCCGCGGGGCGTAGGGCCAGGGCTTGCCCTCGACGTGGGGATCGCAGTGCACCAGCGCAAGGCCCGGGCGGACGAAGGGGATCGGCGTGAAGGAGGTGGGATCCGGGATGGCGACGAGGTCGGGATCCTTGGGGACCTGACCCATGGCTCCGGCGGCGTAGCCCGCGAAGCCGACCCCGTCGGACTGCAGCTCCTCGACCGCCTCGACCGGGACGAGCTTGGCGCAGGGCTTGCCGGCGAGGTTGGTGAACACCGCGAGGATGAAGCGGGTGTCGGTGGCGCGGGCGAGTGCGGCGAGATCGGCGGAGCCGGCGGCATCGGCGGGGGCGTCCGTGGAGGGCAGACGCATCACGGGGAGGTCGGTGGCTTCGAGCGTCATGGGGACTCCTGGGGTTCGGCTGCGAAGTTTCATAAGGTGAATCGCTGTCGAATGCAATGAAACATAGCATGCATGACGGGCGTGTTACGCCGCCGTGAGTTTGTGGTGACGGTCCGGCACGGCCCTCGCCTCCCGGCGGAGAAACGAATGTTCCTGACGTTGAGAGGATTCGGTTACACGCGTTAACGCGCCGGCAACCCGTCGGGTCGTTTCATCTCATTACTGTCTGTTTCACGTCAGCGATCGACGTTCCGTTCTCCCCACACACGGCCGGTGCAGCCGGCCTCGTTCCTAGGAGCACCCATGGCAGAGACGACCACCGTTCCCGCATTCCGCGTCACCGCCGACTTCTGGAAGAGCCTGCCCCGGATGTCCACCGAGGAATTCCCGGGCACCGAGGGCTACATCGACGACGTCTATCCCAACCCCGCGGGTTCGGAGATGGCCGCGGGCTACTTCAAGCTCGGGCACACCGACGCCCCGCTGGACTACCTGTACGAGTACGACGAGATGAAGGTCGTCCTCGAGGGGGAATTCCGCCTGGAGAACCTGGACACCGGCCAGGTCGAGATCGCCCGCGCCAAGGACGCGATCTTCTTCCCCAAGGGCTCGCGGATCCGCTTCACCACCCCCGACGGCGCCCTGGCGTTCTACGTCGGCCAGCGCACGTTCGCACCGTAAGGATCCGGTCATGAGCGTCTGTGTGGAGACGACCAGCGTGCCGCGCTGGGACGAGGAGCGGACCGTGGCCGCGGGCGGCAGGACCGTCACCGTCCTGTCGTTCGGCGACGCCGCCACCGACCACGCCCGCCGCCTGGTGACCTCCTTCGAAGGCCGGCGAGTGAGCTGGCTACGGGCGCCTGCCACCTGGGGCGACGCGGCCGCGGAGGTGCTGCAGCGCCAGCTCTCCGCGGCCCGCGTCGGCTGGCGGCTCGTGCTGGTGGGCGACGAGGCCGCCGTCCTCGCCGCCCGGGCCGTGGCCGTCGCCGCGGGGGCGCTCGACGACGAGATCCTGCCCGAGGTGCTGACCACGGACACGCGCACGGTGTACTGCGCCCACTGCCGGCACACCCACGACGCCACCGCCGCGATCGGACAGACCAGCACGTGCCCCGCGTGTTCGGCGGAACTCGTCGTGTACCACCACGTTTCGCGCCACCACGGCGCATATCTCGGCTACCAGCTCGACGCGGAGGAAAGCTGATGACCCTCGTATCCGATGCCGGCGCGGCCGTGCGGCGCAGCGACGCGACCCTGACCCTCACCGTCGCCGAGGTGGCCACCGTCGCCACCGGAGTGCGGCACGTGCGGTTCGTCGACCCCGCCGGTGCGCCGCTGCCGTCGTTCACTCCGGGCAGCCACGTCGTGCTCTCCTGCGGCGTCCACGACGACGGCCGGCCCCGCCGCAACTCCTACTCCCTGACCGGTCCGGAGCTCGAGCCGCAGAGCTACTCGATCTCCGTGCGGCTCGACGAGACCGGCCGGGGCGGCTCCCGCTGGATCCACGGTCTCGAGGTCGGCGACGTCGTGGAGGTCAGCAGGCCCCGAAGTGCCTTCGCGCCGGTCCTCACCGCGCGTCACCACATGCTCGTGGCCGGCGGTATCGGCGTCACACCCATCCTCTCGCACGCCCGCGCCGCCGCTCAGTGGGGCCGCTCCTTCGAGGTCCACTACACCTTCCGTGAGGGCGACGGCCCGCACCTCGGCGAGTTGCGCGAACTGTGCGGCGACCGCCTGCACACCTACCACACCCCCGAGGAGTTCTGGGCCGCACTCGGCCCGGCCCTGCTCGATCAGCCGCTCGGCACCCACCTGTACGTGTGCGGGCCCTCCGGTCTCATCGACGAACTCACCCGTCGCGCCCGTGGCGCGGGCTGGCCGGACGCCCGCATCCACTACGAGCACTTCGGTGTCGGCGACCTCGAGCCCGGAACCCCGTTCACCGCGTATCTGCGCCGCACCGGGGTCGACATCGCCGTGAATTCCGGCGTGAGCCTGCTCGAAGCGCTCGAGGCGCGCGGGGTACCGGTTCCCAATCTGTGCCGGCAGGGGGTGTGCGGCGAATGCCGGATCCCGGTGGCCGACGGCGCGATCGAGCACCGCGACCTGTACCTGACCGACGCGGAGAAGCACGCCGGCGACTGCATGATGCCGTGCGTCTCCCGCGCCGGCGGCGAGCGATTGGAGCTGGACCTGTGACTGCCACAACCGAATTCGAGGTGCTCCCGGACCGCGTCGCGCGGTTCCCGTTCCCCTTCCCGCGGGACACCTACCGGTACAGCACCAACGTCGAGCCGGCCGGGACCCGCGCGGACACGGCGGCCGGCGGCTGGGGCGAGCACCCGGTCGACATGGACGGCTTCCTCCTCGACGAGCTCGCCGAGCGACGGCGCGTGCTCGACGCCGACCCGAGCCGCTTCCAGGCGCTCGGGCACATGGTGGTCGCGCAGTGGGACGCGATGCTCACCCTCATGAAGATGCTGGCCGAGGCGTACCCGCAGACGTTCGCGCTCGACCGCGACGGCACCGTCTGGCGGTGGAACAACCTCGCCCTCGACCTCGAGCAGGCGTTCGTCTACGGGCAGTCCGCCACCCTGCCCGAGCCGCCGCTGCTGTACATCGGCCGACAGATCCAGGAGGACGTCGTGCTGCTCGACCAGCGCGACGGCGCCCTGTGGGGCGACGCGGGCCTGGTGACGTTCGCGGCGGACTGGTCGCTGCGCTTCGACGTCGGGATGAGCTTCCTGCAGATCCACGGTCCCGTGCCCCGCATCCACGCCGAAGGGGTGATCACCCGCGCCCAGTCGTTCCTCATGGGACTGCACGCCGGGCAACGGTATCGGCGCACCAACTGGACCCTCACCGTGGACCGTCGGCTCGACACGGCCACCGAGACGTATCCCGAATGGGGACGCGATCGGCGCCTGCTCGCCGAGGGGCCCCTCGAGGACGTCGGCCGTCGCCTGCACCTGCGGGTCGAGGTGCAGCACCTGATCCGGCTCGGCGCGTCCGGCGCGATCATGTTCCTCATCCGCACCTACCTGCTGCCCTTCGAGGAGATCGCGCTGGTGCCGGAATGGGCCGACCGGCTCTACCGGGTGCTCGAGGAACTGCCCGAGGACATGGCCGACTACAAGGGCCTCGCGCGCACCCGCGAACCCGGTCTGAAGTGGTTGCGCGAGTTCGGAGGTGTGCGACCGTGAAGAACTCGGGATTCGTCACCGGTGCGGTGCCCCCGATCGATCCGGGCGGGCGCATCCACCTGCTGTTCAGCGTCGGCGACTGCGCCGACGCGCGGGCCGCGGTGACGGCCTGGGCGGCGCAGGCGCTCGCCCTCGGCCGCGTCGCGACCACGGTGCCGAACGCGCGCGCGGACGACGTGTCGCGGTTCGTGCGCGCGGCCCGCGCCGGTGCCCGCGTGCTGATCGCCGGGCCGCGGCGTGAGGCGATGGCCGCGACGGCTGCGGCACGCAGCGCCGGCGTGCTGCCGTGCGAGATGACCACCTACGTCACCGCCGCCGACGGAGTGGCGCTGTTCTGTCCGCACTGCGCCACCACCCGGTCCGTCGACGCCGCTCCCGGGGCGGTCGTCGCCTGCGGTTCGTGTGGCCTGGACCTCGAGATCCGTCCTCATCTGTCGGGACATCACGGCACCTATCTCGGCGCCGTGGCCTGACCCGCCATCCGGAAAGGAACCTTCGTGACCACCTCCCTCGCCAGCGACCTGTCCTGCCTGCCGTGGCCGTTCCCCGAGGGCGACAGGACGTTCCGTTACGCCGTGAACGTCGAACCGGCGCCGCGCCGCACCGAGACCGCCGCCGGGGCCTGGGGCGAGCACATCGTCGACCTGGGCAAGAGCCACGAGGAGTACATCGAGATGATGCGGTTGCGCCGCTCGATCGTCGAGGCCGACCCCGGGCGCGTGCAGATGCTGCCGCACATGACGCCGGCGTGCTGGGACCTGATGCTCTACTACATGCGCGACATGGCGGCCTCGTTTCCCGGCCTCATGCACCTCGACGTCGAGAACGGCGGGTATCGCTGGCGCAACGACCTTCTCGGAATCGATCAGTGGTTCGTGCCCGGTGACACGGGAACCCTGCCGGAACATCCGCTGGTGTTCATCGGGTGTCAGCTGCCCGACGACGTGCTGCTGGTGACCGAGCGCGACGGGCACCTGTGGTTCGACGCGGCGCTGGTCACGTCGTCCGCCGACTGGTCCGTCAAGTTCGACATCGGCATGAGCCTGCACGAGATC
Organism: Rhodococcus sp. 14C212; assembly: GCF_011058195.1. Classification (NCBI taxonomy): domain Bacteria; kingdom Bacillati; phylum Actinomycetota; class Actinomycetes; order Mycobacteriales; family Nocardiaceae; genus Rhodococcus; species Rhodococcus sp. 14C212. The sequence goes on from NZ_JAALEH010000066.1 coordinate 27,555, forward strand.
CACCGGCCCGTTCCCGGCCTGACCCCGAGCGGGGTGACCGACCGCGCCGAGCAGTTCATGCGGCGCCTCACCACCGAGCGGCCGTACCGGCGGGTGAACTGGACCTTCTCCGCGGTCGGCTCGCGGCGCCGGGACACCAGCCTCGAGACGATGCCCGAGTGGATGGACGACATGCCGCGGCTGATCGCCGAACGCGACTGGGGCCGCATCCAGCTGCGCATCGAACTCGAGCACCTGATCCGCCTGCCGATGACCGGGGCGCTGGTGTTCAACATCCGCACCTACATGGCACCGCTCGAGGAGATCGCGCAGGTCCCGGCGTGGGCCGAGCAGCTCGCCGCCATCGTCGAGGAACTGCCCGCCGAGATCGCCGCATACAAGGGCATCGACTCCTACCGCATGCCGGCGATGGCCTGGCTGCGCGAGCGGACGCGCGCCCGGGCCGCGTAGTGGCGCACCGGGTTCACCGGTGGCCGGTACGGTGACGGAGGGAGGGACTCCGGCGAGGGGAGGGGCGAGCGTGCGAGCGTGGAGCGGACCGGTCGACGGCGGCATCGCCGTCCTGGGTGCGGGCCTGAGCGGACTGTCGCTGGCGGCCCATCTCGCCGCCGTCCCGGCGCGACCCGGTCCGGTGGTGCTCGTCGACGATGGCGCCCGCGACATCCGCGACGCCGGCTGGGCGTTCTGGTCCCGCCGGTCCGGGCTGCTCGACGCGGCCGTCTCCGCGCGGTTCGCCCGGATCCGGGTCCATGCGGGTGGACGGGCCCGCACGCTCGGCCTCGGCCGGTACCGGTACTGCGTCGTCCGCGGAGCCGACCTGGCGGCGGTGGTCGACGAGGCCACGGACGGAGTCGACGACATCGGGCTCCGCACCGGCCGGGTGACGCAGGTGCACGACGGGTCCCGCCCGCGCGTCGCCCTGTCCGACGGCACGGAGCTGCACCCCGAGTGGGTCTTCGACGGCCGGGGCCCCGACGCCGACGACCCGGGGACCAGCCCCGATGCCTGGCTGGATTTCCGCGGGTGGCGGATCCGCACCGAAGCTCCCCGGTTCGATCCCGAACTCCCCACCCTGTTCGACTTCCGCACCGATCAGCGCCGGGCGGCGTCCTTCGTGTACGTGCTGCCTACCGATGCCCGGCACGCCCTCGTCGAGCACACGAGTTTCGCGCACCCCGACGACGGGCCCGTCGGCACCGCCGCCCACGACGAGGCGCTCCGGGAGTACCTGGCGGCCGTGCTCGGGGTGGGCGAGGACACCTACGTCGTGGAGGCGGAAGAGTCCGCGCGGCTGCCGTTGGCGTCGCGGCCGCCCGCGCGGCGCAGCGGCAACATCGTGCGCATCGGCGCCGCGGGCGGAATGCTCAAGAGCAGCAGCGGATATGCGTACCAGCGGATCCAGCGCGACAGTGCGGCGATCGCGCAGTCGCTCGCCCGGCACGGGCATCCCTTCGACGTGCGGCCTGCCCCGTCCCGGTTCGCCCGGTACGACCAGGGGCTGCTGCGGGCCGTCGTCGAGCGGCCCGCGGTGCTCGAGCGTGCCTTCGCGGGCCTGTTCGACCGGTCCTCCGCGGAGCCGATCCTGCGCTTCCTCGACGAGGAGTCGACGTGGCGCGACGAGGCGGCGCTGTTCGCGTCGCTGCCCGCCACCCCGCTGCTCAGGGCGATGGCCGGCCGCTGACCGTCCCCGGGGTGCCGGGAGTACCTCGACGTGGGTGTGGTCCTGGTCACCGCGGCGGCGGTGCTGGTGCCCGCGACGGTCGCCCCTCGCCCGGGACGACGCGGCCGCGCCGCCCCTCGACCAGGCTGTATGCCGTCCGGGGGAACAGTCCGGCCGGCGGCGCCGCCCACGGTCACGCGGAGCTTCGACAAATCTCACTTTTTGTTGGCATGAATTCCGGTGGCGTGGGGTACTCCCCGGTCCATGAGATCGACGAACCGAGGACCGGCCCTGAGCGGCGGTCCCGGCGCGTGGATCGAAGTGAGCGAAAGGTCGCAGACTTTCGTCAGGTCCGCTCGCACTGTGTGCGAGCCTGCTGTCAAGGAGAGCCCCGTGCCATTGTCACCTCACCCGCTCCGGCCGACCGTCGATGTCTGGAACTGGCAGATGCAGGGCTTGTGCCGCGGCGTCGACTCGTCGGTGTTCTTCTCGCCCGACGGCGAACGGGGCCGAGCGCGGTACCAGCGAGAGTCGAAGGCCAAGGAGATGTGCCACCGGTGCCCGGTCATCGAGCAGTGCCGCGAGCACGCGCTCACCATGGGCGAACCCTACGGGGTGTGGGGCGGGATGTCGGTCTCCGAGCGGGAGAAGTACGTGCAGTCCCGGAGACGGAAGATCGCGAGCTGAGCCGGATTTCGCCCGGCACCGACCCACCGTCGGTGCCGGGTTCACGTCTCCGGATCCCCTGACGGCTCCCGGATGCCGCCGGCGTCGGGTTCGGCCCGCCCGTGGAGCCCGACCAGGCTGAGCACGTGGTGGGCGGTGGTGCCGGGCGGCGCCACCAACGTGACGGTGGTGTGCTGCTTGGCCGCACGGTCGCGGGCCGTCGAGAGCAGCGAGACCCCGGCGGAGCCGAGGTTGGTGACTTCACTCAGATCCACTGTCACCGACAGTGTTCCGCTGCGGGATACCGCGTCGAGGCGTCCCTTGAGGATGGGCGCGGTGTCGATGTCGATGTCCCCCCGCACCGCGAGCCGACCGGGTTCGGTTTCGGCGACGTCGAATTCGGGCGAGACGTCGGGACGGCCGACGATCGCGCCCTCCATGAACTCGGTGACGACGCGGGCGCTGCGGGTGAGGCGGAACATGACCGTCGCGGTCGTGCCTGTGTCGTCGCTGTCGACGACGAGGTCGTCGGCGAAGAGCCGGACCATCGTCAGCCCGCGGCCGCGGCCGCGGCTGCTCGGCGACCGAGGAGGCCCCGGGATTGTCTCGGGGGTCTTCCAGCGGCCCCGGTCCCGCACGCGGACCCGGAGGCAGCCGTCGCCGTCGAGCGTTCCGTCGATCTCGACCGGGGCATGCTCGGCGTCGGCGCCGGAATAGGCGTGCTCGACGACGTTGGCCACGAGTTCGGAGACCGCGTGCTCGACGGCCACAGTTCCCGCATGGTCGGCACCGATCCGCACGAGCCATCGCCGCAACGACGTCCGTGCCAGCTTCGGGGCCCCCCGGTCGGCGTGGAGGCGAAGCTGCAGGGGCTCCCGCATTGCCGTGCGCTGAGCCGCGACGATGGTCACGTCGTCGTTGTATCCGGTTTCCCGGAGCAGGAATTCGAGGATCTCCGCACACACCCGATCCACCGTCCGGGCGCGCGTGTCCGGGATCGGGAACGATCGGCCGGCCACGCTCAGGGCCGCCCGCTCCGCGAGTTCGGCGGTGCTCGCCGGCGGTGGCCGGCCGGGGCGCTCGATCAAACCGTCGGTGTAGAGCAGCACGACGTCGCCGGCGGCGAGGGTATCGGTGGCGACGGGGAACGTCGAGCCGGTGCCGATCGGCGTCGCGCCCGAGGGCGGCAGGTATCGAGCCGGTCCGGCCGGGCTCGCCACCAGCGGCGGGGGGTGCCCGGCCGTGCAGTAACGGACCCGGCCGGTGGCGGTGTCGAGGACGAGGACACAGACCGTCGCGGTGCGGGCGCCGGGGACGTGCGCCGAGAAGGCGTCGAGGGTGGACAGTGCGGCGGCGACGTCTGCGCCCGCGAGGATCTGCTGGCGCAGCACCGCGCGGAGCTGCCCCATCACGGCTGCGGCCGCGACGCCGTGCCCCACGACGTCCCCGGTGATCAATGCGAGTGTGCCGTCCGGCAGTGCGAGTGCGTCGAACCAGTCGCCGCCGGCGGCCGTGTCCTCCGCGGCGACCAGGTAGGCGGCCGCCACCTCGGCCCCCGGCAGGACCGGGACGGACGGCGCCAGCAATGCCTGCTGGATCACCGTCACCGCCTCGCGGGCCTGCTCGTACTTGTCCGACATCAGCTGGGCCCGTGCCTCGGCGACGTGCCGGGCCAGGACACTCTCGGTCACGTCGGAGGCGAAGAAGAGCAGCCCTGCGACGCCACGGTCGGGGTCGTGGCGAGGAGCGATGGTGAAGTCGAAGTAGCGCTCCCGGACCACGCCGCTACCGTCGGTATCGATCTGCAGGCGCCACTCCTTGGCGGTCTCGGCGACGCCGGTCGCCGCCACCCGGTCGAGCAGCTCGAAGAACTGCTGGCCCTCGAGTTCCGGTACGACCTCACGCACCGGCCGGCCGAGCAGATCGTCCCGTCCGAGCAGCGCACGGTAGGCGGCATTGGTCGCGACGTACACGTGATCGGGTCCCTGCCACGCGCCGAGGGCGAACGGCAGCGCCTCGAACACGCGGAGAACCGTGTCCGGCTCTCCCGTAGCCGAGAACAGGTCGTCCCCTTCCGGCATGCCGTGTACCTTCTCCGGTTCCCGCGGTGAAGCGTCACCTTCAGTTCTATACCCCGCCCGGGCTTCGGTACAGCGGCATGCCGGCCGGCCCGGTGCGTCAGCGCATCTCCCCGGCTCCGACGTACGGATTGAGGCTGGCGAGCGGTTTGCCCTCGGCGAAACGGGAGTAGCGGAAGTCGGCGCCGTCGACGGCGGCGTCGCTGCTGATGCCGTCGAGCAGGAGGTCGGCGGCGAGACGGCCCACGGCCGGGGAGATCTTGTAGCCGTGGCCGCTGAAGCCCACGAGCAGGAACAGCCCCGGGGC
>NZ_JAALEH010000067.1:0-31705 GCF_011058195.1 Rhodococcus sp. 14C212
GTCCTCCTCAACGCCGCGGTGCTCTACGCCGCCAACGTGTGGCCGGGCTGGCAGGCCGTGCCGTTCCTCACCGAGGACACCCGGTCGGTCATGGGCTTCGTCAATGCCTCGATCCTGGCGAGCCTGATCGCCAATCTCCTGTACTTCCTGCGGGATCCCGTCTGGTTCAAGGCGCTGGGAGACATGGTCACCACCGCGGTCGCGCTGCTGGCGCTGCTGCGGATCTGGCAGGTGTTCCCGTTCGACTTCGGCGACGCCTCGTTCGACTGGCCGCTCGTGGTGCGCATCCTGCTGGGACTGGGAATCGTGGGCAGCGCCATCGGAATCGTCGCCGCGTTCGTCACCTTCGTCCGCAGCGTGGCGGGCCACCCGTCCACCCACGAGATCCGGCACCACTGAACAGCGCCCCGAGCCGGCAATTTCCCCGATCCGGAGGTCAGCATGGAAGAGCGTTACGACTACGACGTGATCGTCATCGGGGCCGGACCCGGTGGGCTCACGGCTGCGGCATATCTGGCGGCGGCCGGGCGCCGGGTCCTGGTGGCCGATGCCCGCAACCAGGCGGGTGGGCACATGTCCGCCTTCACCCACGACGGCTGCGAGTTCGACATCGGGCTGCACTACACCTCCGAGGCGCCGGTGCGACACGCACTCGGACCGGTGGGCGTGGACGTGACGTTCCGGGAGTTCGATCCCGCAGGAATGTTCCGGCTGCTGAACGGCGACCGCGAACTGGCGGTCCCGAAGGGCATGGACGCCTTCAAAGCCAATCTGTACGAGGCATTTCCGGCAGAGCGCCGCACGATCGACGAATTCCTCACCACCGTCGATCTGCTCACCGAGGAGCTGGGACGCATTGCGGAGCGGCCGCACCTGCGTGAGCTGCCACAGCTGCCGTGGCGGTTACGCGGCCTGCTGCGCTACGGACGCGCGACCGCCGGTGGCTACCTGCGCCATCTGCACGCCTCCCCGCAACTCACCACCGCACTTCTCGGCTGGACGACCGGCAGTCTGGCCGTGGCGCCGTCGCGGCTGTCGTTGCCGGTGGCAGCCCGGATGATCCACACCTATCTCGAGGGCCTGGCGTACCCGCAAGGCGGATCGCGGGTCGTCTCGGAGGGCCTGGCGGCGGTGGTGCGCCGCCACGGTGGCGACGTGCTGCTCGGCACGGAGGTGAGCCGGATTCTCGTCGCCGACGGCAAGGTCCGCGGCGTACGAACACAGGACGCATCGCTCGACACCGTTCCGGGGCCCGGACGCGAGATTCTCGCCCCCGCGGTCGTGTCGGCGGTCGACATCCAGCAGACCTACCTGTCGCTGCTGCCGCCGGATCGGGTGCCTCCCCGGCTCCTCCGGCGGGTACGCAGTTACGAACTGGCCCTGCCGCTCGCCGTCGTCTATCTGATTCTCGACCGGGACCTCGCCGCCGAGGGCTATCCGAACGCGACCCGTCTCGTCACCGACACGGACGACTTCGATGCGGAGTACGCCGCGCTCCGCGCGGGTGAGCTCCCTCCGTCCACGTCCGCCGGCCTGTGGATCGCGAGCCTCGCCGACCCGGAGAACCCCCGGCTGTGCGCGCCCGGACAGACCAACGTTCAGCTGATCGGCCCGGCACCGGCACAGCACACCTGGTGGGGAATAACACCGGGAAGGGGTTCGACGGCGCGCTACGACGCGAGACGACGCGAGCTTCGCGACCGGCTCGTGAGGTCGGCCGAACGCACGGTTCCCGGCCTGGCCGACGCCATCGTCCACGAGGAGACGGGGACACCTGTCACCGACGAACGCTTCATGCGCTGCACCGGCGGCGTGTCGTACGGCCCGGCGTTCACCCCGAGCCAGACGTTCACCCGCCTCGGCGCGACGGGATCGGTCGAGGGGCTGTTCCACGCCGGCGCGGGGGTGCGGCCGTCGCACGGGCTGGTCGGCACCCTGTTCGGTGGGATAGCCGCCGCAGCGGCGGTCGCGGAGGTATCCGTCGACGACCTGCGGGACGCCGCGGCGGCCGGGTGCGCCGCGGCGGCCGGCGCCCCCACCTGATCGGTCAGGGGCGCCGCCCCGCCGCGACACACGACTCGGACGGCGTCGACGACGGCCCCGCGGCGAGGCTTGCCTGGTACGACCCCCGGCACCGCACTAGCGTTGGAACCATGCCCGTTCCCGAACTGCTCGCCGGCCGCTACGAGCTGCGCGGCCTGCTCGGCTGCGGCGGCATGGGCGAGATCCGCGACGGCTGGGACACCCGGCTGGGGCGGCCCGTCGCGGTGAAGGTGCTGCGTGGCGAGTTCGGTCGCCAGCCCGACGTGCGACGGCGCTTCGAAGCGGAGGCGCGAGCCGCGGCGAACCTCACCGATCCGCACATCGTCGCGGTGCACGACAGCGGCGAGGACGCCGGAGTTCCTTATATCGTGATGGAACGCCTGCCCGGCCGCACCCTCGCCGACGAGATCGCCCTCGGTCCGATGCCGGAGGACCGGGTGCGCGCAGTGCTGATCGACGTGGCGGCTGCGGTCGCCGCGGCGCACGACGCCGGGATCCTCCACCGCGACATCAAACCCGGCAACATCCTCTTCACCGAGACCGGAACGGTGAAGGTGACCGACTTCGGTATCGCCAAGAGCGCCGGCGAGGACTACACCCGCACCGGCGAACTCGTCGGCACCGTCGCCTACCTGAGCCCCGACCGGCTCGCCGGCACCCCGGCGAGCGTGACCGACGATCTGTACGCGGTCGGTGCCGTGGGATACGAGGCGCTGACCGGGCGAAAGCCGTACGACTACGACAACCTGCTGGCCCTGGCGCGGGCGATCACACAGGGGCCGCCGCCGCCGCCGCTCGCCGCCGTGCGACCGGGCGTCGACCCCGCACTCGTGGCCGTGATCGAACGTGCGATGGCTCGCGAACCGGAGCACCGCTTCGGCAGCGCCCGGGACATGCTCGCCGCACTGCGGGATCCGCACCTCGCCGCGCTGCGGGACCCGCATCTCGCCGCACTGCGGGACCCGCACCTCGCCGATCCGGTGACCGAGGTGATCCACGCGCCGACCCGGGGGTTCACCGTTGCCGGGCCGCCCGTGCCGGCGCCCGTCCCGACGCTGTCGAGGTTCGACGCGGTCCCGGCGCCCGACTCCGGTCGCCACCGGATCCTGCTCACAATCGGCCTCACCGCCGCGGCGGTGGTCGCCCTCCTCCTGCTGGCCTGGGGCCAGGGCGGCGACACACCGCCGGTCGCCACGCCGGGGACGAGCAGCGTTCCCGCCACCGCCCCGACGCCGGTCGGCAGCGTGGGTTCGCCCACCACCTCGGCGGTGGACACCGGCCCTGCATTCACCACTGTTCCCGCCCCGGCGCCGATACCGCCGCCGGTCGTGCCGGATTCCGGCGGCGGCAGCGGCAACGGAGGTGGCGGGAACGGTGACGAGGGCGGTGGCAACGGAAACAGCGGGAACAACGGCGGCGGAAACGGTGGCAACGACGACGGCGGCAACAACGACGGTGGCAACAACGGCGGCGGCAACGGCAACAGCGGCAACAACGACGGTGGCAACAACGGCGGTGGCAACAACGGCGGTGGCAACAACGGCGGTGGCAACGGCCGCTGATGCCGGGTTCGGGACGTAGGTCCGCACAGGACGAGGACTTCTACCCGCGTGCGGCGGGCGGACCGTCGTGTTCGATCGGAACTGCGGGTCCGCAGGGGGGATTCGCCGCCTCACGGCGCCGACCGGATCCCCCGCGCAGCGGTGACCTCGAGCATGGTGCCGGCGGGATCACCCGGACAGCAGGCAGGCCCGGCACGGTGCGAGCCGCGGCCGGGACCGAGCGCTGCAAGCGCTCCCGCCTCCCGCTTCGAGGCGGGAGCGCTTGCGGCGTGGAGCGATCGTGGGTCAGAGCAGGATGCCGAGACCGGCGAGCAGCGTGAACAGCGTTGCAGCGAGGGAACCGAGAACCATGTGTCTACCTCCGTTGTGTCGAGTGACGATCCTTCCGTCCTCGCAGGAGCGGGGACGAACGACGCTCCCGCAGCAGCAGGGTCCACCACGGGGACGTCATCAAGATCATCGAGCGGTCCGTTCTAGGTGTTACGCGCGGTACCATCACCCCACCCCGTGATGTGCATCACCTACGCACCGCGCTGCGCCTCCGTCAGGATCCCAGGATGCGACGCAGTTGCCGGGCCTGACCGACGAGGTGGCCGTCCCCGCCGGTCAGCTCCGCCTCGTCGACACAGAACGCCTCGGTGGCCCACGCCGTTCGGTGCCGCAGGTGATACCAACCGTCGGCGGGTGCACGCGACGGGGCGAAATGCGCCGCGAACTCCACCGTCGGAATCGGGACGGGTGCGGACATCGTCGCGAACAACCCCGGCGGCAGCGCATCGAGGAGGATCGCGGCGCGCTCGACCGGAGCGAACTCGACCGCGGACGCCAGCCGTATCCACACCTCGAATTCCGGGTCGTCGCCCCCACCGAAGGGCCGGGCCGCGTTGATCGGCCGGATGTCGAGGTACTGCGAGAACGGCACGAAGTCGACCGGGATCTCCAGGGGCGGCAGCGCCACGGGATCCGTGCCGCCGAAATCGCTTCCCGTACGCGGCCAGGTCGTTGCACCCACCGTCCGGGCGAGCCGGACGAGGGCGGTGACCGAGTCCGACATGGATGCCCGGGCGCTCACGGTCCGGCCGCCGCGGACGTCGTCGACCGCGACGTCGACGGGGCCGGGCTGCACCGGGCCGGTGAAGTGCGCCGACACGGCGAGCGGCGTCGCGCCGGTTTCCACGGCGGCCGCGCGGATCAGGGCGGCGACGACGAGTCCGCCGTGCACACCACCGAATCCCAGCCAGCTGGAATCGAATTCGATCGGAAAGGGGGCGGGGGCGAGACGGGTCATGCCAGGACCTTCACTTCCGGTGTGGACGGGCGGGGGTTCATGCCTCCGGCGGCGAGGGCGGCGACGACGGCAACCGCCGCGATCGTCCACCAGGAGAATCGGAAGGCGGACACTGCATCGTCACCGGCCCCGAGGATCGCGACGAGCACGCTGATCCCGAGCACGGTGCCGAGTTGCCGGCTCATGGTGACGATCGCGCTGCCGGTGGCGGTGCGTGCCGGGGGCAGCTGCGCCGTGGCAGCCGAGAGGATGGTCGGCAAGGCCAGCCCCACGCCGACGCCGCCGAGCAGCCAGCCGGGCAGCAGCGCGGTCACATACTCCGGCTCCGGCCCCACCGTCGCGAGGACCAGGCCGGCGCCTGCGCCCCACAGCACGCATCCCGCTGCGGCGATCGCGCCGGGTGTGAAACGTCGCGCGAGCACCTGCCCGACTGCGGCGAAGAGCGGCACCATCAGCGGTCCGGGAGCCACGGCCAGACCCGTCCGCAGCGCGGAGTATCCCCAGACCTGTTGCACCCACAGCACATTGGCGAGGAGCCCGGCCGCGAACGTCGCGCTGAAGATCAGGGCGGTCACGTTCGACCAGGAGAAGGGACGCACCGCAAGCAGACTCGGCTCGATCAGCGGCGCGGGGTGCCGGGCGTCGACGTGTGCGAACAACAGCAGGGCCCCGACGGCGACGACGAACGCGGCGACGATGCGGACGTCGGCCCAGCCCCACTCCGGTCCCTGGACGAGTCCGAGCGCGAGTGCACCGATGCCGAGCGTCAGCAGAGCGGCGCCGGCCAGGTCGAGACGGGCGCCGGTATCGACCGGGCGGAGGTCCGGCACGACGCGCAGCGCGACGACGAGGAGCAGGATCCCGATCGGGACGTTGATCAGGAACGCCCAGCGCCACGAGACCTCGACCAGGAGCCCGCCGACCACCGGGCCGAACGCCGCCGCCGCGGCACCCGTGGCCGCCCAGATCCGCACGGCACCGGCACGTCGCGCCTCCGGCACCGCGCTCACGAGCAGACCCAAGGCGGCCGGTGTCAGCGCCGCGGCTCCGACGGCCTGGAACAGCCGGCAGACGACGAGCACCCACAGCGACGGACTCAGCGCACATGCCGCGCTCGCGGCGGTGAACAGCCCGAGGCCGACGAGGAAGCCGCGCCGGCGGCCGATGCGGTCGGCCCAGCGACCGAGCGGGACCAGCAGCGCCGCGTACACGATCGCGTAGCCGCTGAGCACCCAGCTGAGCTCTCCGAGCGAGCTGCCGGGGTAGCTGGTCCCGATGTCGCCCAGTGCGACGTTGAGGACGAACAGATCGAGGCTCGCAACGAAGGGCGCCCCCGAGAGGACGGCGAGGAGCGGGCCGATCCGGACCGGCACCTGACTTTGGCTTTCCATAGTCAGAGACGTTAGGGGCTGACTATGGCATTGGCAAGTCAGATAGGATGGGGGGCATGCATGCGGCACGGTTGGACGGCTTCCTGGCCGATCGCGACGCCTGGCAGGCCTCCCAGTGCTCGATCGCCAAGGCGATGGACGTGGTGGGGACCCGTTCGGCGATGCTGATCCTGCGCGAGGCCTACTACGGCACCACGCGGTTCGACGACTTCGCGCGCCGCGTCGGCATCACCGAGGCCGTCGCGGCCGCACGCCTGCGCGAACTGACCGCCGAGGGTCTGTTCGAGCGCCGGCCCTACAAGAAACCCGGGCAACGGACACGGTACGAGTACATCCTCACCGAGAAGGGCCGTGACCTGTTGCCTGCGGTGCTCGCGCTGATGCAGTGGGGCGACAAGTACCTCCAGGGCGAACGCGGGGGCCCCCTCGGCCTGTCCGACGACGCGACCGGCGACCCCGTGCGCGTCGAGGTCCGCAGCGCCGACCGTGAGGTCCCCCTCGAGGAATTGCGCCTGACGCCGAACTTCACCGAGGAGCAGGCCCGGCGCGCGATGCGTCGCACCGACCCCGCAAACCGATGACTCGCCGTCGCGCGCTCTGAGACAATCGCATCGGTCGATGCGTTTCCACGAGCGTGCCGGGGGTGGTCACGGTGACGGAGATCCCGGAAGACGATGCCGGGCCCGATCTGACCCGGGTGCCGACCGATTCCCTTCTCGCGGAGCTCCGCCGGCGGATCGAGTCGTCGCCGGCCCCCTCCGCGGCGGCAACGCCCGGGCGCAGCGAGGGCACCCCTCCCCCGAACACGCCCCTGCAGGTGTTCGAGGTCTCCGAGAACGAGGGCGACGAGACCGAGCTGCGCGCGTCACCGATCCACCCGGACAGCAGGACCTGAGCTGATCCGCGCGGTCGGCGACCGGCCGCAGCGAATTGCCGTCGCAGCTGGCCGGGAAGCGCGCGGGGCCTCGGCGCCACAACGGTGACGTGCCCTGCAAGGTCCCGTCTGTGCCGTCAGCCCCCAGCCGCAAACCGGCAGAGTCCTGCGCTGCCGGGTCGCGATGTCACGGGGTCAACGCCCGACAATCGTCGAGCTGAGCGGGGGGCTGGCCACCGCCGCGTTCCCGGCTGTCGTCCTGGATCACCGTGCCGACGTACCGATTCGTGAACGGGATCTTGTCGGCCTCCACGGTCCCCTGCAGCACGATCTTGCCGTTCACCCGGGCTGTGTACAGGTCTCCCTCGGCGCGCAGCTCGATCACTGCCCCTTCGGGAAACCTCGACGTGGACGCGTACTGCGGGGTCCCCGCCACAGGGGTGAACCCGTTCGGGTTGGCAGGATCTTCGTGGTACAACGCCATGATGCTGTCGGTGAACGCGAACTGCACACCGGTGTCGACACCGGGATTGGCGCGCACCACCGGACCGATCGACGAGTGCTCCGGTTCGCGTCCGTTCCAGCGGACCACACACCGCATCACCTGCGTTTCGCTCGGCATCGGCTCACTCCAGAACGCAAGACTCAGCGGAGTCGATGGAGTCCCCCGGCCGTCGAGATGACCGTTCACGATCCTCAGTGTGCCTCCACCCCAGGTGATCCAGTTCGGGCCGAGGGGGCCGTCCGGACGATCGAAGTCGTCGGCCGCACGCAGCACCAAGGGAGTCGCCGGGGCCGGTGCGCGGTAGTTGTCCTCACCCCTCTCGTCGGCGGTGTTCACGAGCGGCGAGGCCGCGATCCTCGGAATCGGAGCGAATTCGGGCCCGGCAGTGCGGGCATGTGGGTCCGCGGCACCCGGATCCGCGTCAGCGAGAGGTGCCAGTCCGGTTGCGAGGGCGAGCGACCCACACACGATGCCGAGCCGCACTACGCCTTTTCGGACGGACGTGAGAATACGATCGTTCGGTTCGGGAAGCACGCCGGGAAGTTTAGGGCCCGAAAGCACATCTGCCAGTGATGCTCGTCACGACCACTTCCCTCCAGGCCACGGCAGGCCTATGCCCGCAGCACCCATATGCGCCGATCAGAGGCATACGTGGTGCCAGTAGGGGGACCCCTGCGGTCCGGTTTCCGGGATTCGAACGGCCGCTCAACGGCGGAGCTCGGCGCCCAGCCGTGCGGCCTGACGCGTGAGGTGGTCGCGTTCGGCGAGGTTGGGCGCTGAGCGGGCCGCTTCGGTGTAGAGCCGTGCAGCGGTCACCAGATCACCGGCACGCTCGTGCAGATACGCCGCGGCGGCGGCATGGCGGGGCAGGGCGGGGTCGAGCGCCGCCAAGGCGGCCAGACCGGCCCGCGGGCCGTCGGCCTCGCCGACCGCGACGGCACGGTTGAGACGGGCCACCGGGCTGTCGGTGAGCCGCACGAGTTCGTCGTACCACTCGAGGATCTGCACCCAGTCGGTCTCCTCGGCCGTGCGGGCGTCGGCGTGGAGCGCGGCGATGGCGGCCTGGGCCTGGAACTCCCCCAGTCGGTCGCGGGCGAGAGCTGCCTGGAGCACGTCGACGCCCTCGGCGATCAGACGGGTGTCCCACAGGCTGCGGTCCTGCTCGGCGAGCGGCACGAGGCTGCCGTCGGTGCGGGTTCGTGCCGGGCGCCGTGCGTGGTGGAGCAGCATGAGCGCGAGCAGGCCCGCCACCTCCTCGTGCTCGGTGCCGGCCGCCAGCTGGCGGGTGAGCCGGATCGCCTCGACGGCGAGGTCGACGTCGCCGGAGTAGCCCTCGTTGAATACGAGGTAGAGCACGCGCAGCACCGTGGCGACGTCACCGGGTCGGTCGAACCGGACGCTCGAGACGGTCCGCTTGGCCCGGCTGATGCGCTGGGCCATGGTTGCCTCGGGCACGAGGTAGGCCTGCGCGATCTGTCGCGTGGTCAGACCGCCGACCGCGCGCAGTGTCAGCGCGACCGCCGAGGCCGGCGTCAGGGACGGGTGCGCGCACAAAAAGTACAGCGCAAGCGTGTCGTCCACTACCTCGGCCGGGCCGGGCACGGGCTCGACCTCGACGAGCACCTCGCGCCGCCGCCGGGAGGACTCGGCGCGGGTGGCGTCGAGGAACTTGCGCCAGGCCACGGCGACCAACCAGCCCGTGGGGTCCCGCGGCGGATCATCCGGCCACACGCGCACCGCTTCGACCAGGGCCTCCTGCACGGCGTCCTCGGCCGACGCGAAGTCGGCTCCGCGGCGGACGAGGATCCCGATCACCGTGGGGGTGAGGGTCCGCAGCAGGGTCTCGTCCACCGTGCCTCACTCCGTGACGGTCGGAGGCGCGGACAGGAACGGGCGCACCTCGAGCCACTCGTGAATCGGCTTCCCGCCCGCCCCCGGAGCCGCAGACAGCTCGCCGGCCAGCTCCAGCGCCCGCTCGTAGCTGTCGACGTCGATCACCATCCAGCCGGCGATCAGATCCTTGGTCTCCGCGAACGGGCCGTCGGTGACCGGCGGCCGCCCCTCGCCGTCGTACCGGACGAACGTGCCCTCCGGGGACAGCGCCTGCGCGTCGACGAACTCGCCGGTGCCCTCGAGCCGAGCGGCGAAGTCGTTCATGTACTGCATGTGGGCGGAGATCTCCTCCGGCGTCCACTGGTCCATCGGCACGTCGTTGACCGATGCCGGCGCGCCACGGTAGTGCTTGAGCAGCAGGTACTTGGCCATCGTGTTCTCCTTGATGCGGTACAGCCCATTGTGGCCGTGTTCACCCCAGGGACGGAGCCGTGCTCGGGATCTCGACATCCCACCGCGACATTTTCCGGCGATCTGCCATGCCGCACTCCGCGGCGCCACAGGAGCCGCGCCGAGCTTCGTGCCGCGGGCGTGCAGGCCGGCCACGACGCGTCGAGTGAGAGCGAGTGCGGGCAAGACACTGGAACAGGGCCGGCACCTTCCCGGAACCGGCCCCTGACCTGCCGTGCAGCGTTTCCGCTGGTGGAGCCCCCTGTCAGGATTGAACTGACGACCGCTCGCTTACAAGGCGAGTGCTCTACCACTGAGCTAAGGAGGCAGTCGAGCGGCCCCATCATATCGGTAGCGCCCGCTCCCCATGCGACCGCCCGGGTTCGTTACGGTGGATCCATGGCTGCTGTTACCGCGCGCATCGCCGGACACCGGACGGACGGGAGCACGTAACGGTGGGGACGCTGGCAACCGCCTTCGGGAAGCTCGTCCTCGACCGTCGCGCCACCCTCGACACCATCACCGAGGCGCCGGCGCCGCTGCAGCCGATCGACCTGACCGACGACGCGACGGTCGCCGAGGCGCTCGACGTCGCCGTCCGCGTCGGCGAGGTGCTGCTGGCCGCGGGCACGGGCGCGATCGACACCTCCGAGCAGGTACGTTTCGTCGCCGCGACGTACGGCCTGGCCCAGTGCGACGTGGACGTCACCTACAACTCGATCGTGCTCTCGGCGTACCGGGGGCCGACGATGCCGCCGGCGAGCACGATGCGTGTCGTGCAGTACCGGTCGATGGACTTCACGCGGCTCGCCGCGGTGGACCGGCTGACCCGGCGCATCCGGCGGGAGGCGATCTCGCCGGCGCAGGCCCGCGAGGATCTGCTGGCGATCACGACGGCGCCGCACCCGTATCACCGCTGGGTGGCGACGTTCGCGTGGGCGGCGATGGCGGCGTCGATCTCCGTGCTGCTCGGCGGTGGCGCGCTCGTGGCAGTGATGGCGTTCGCGTCGACGGCGGTCATCGACCGGACGAACCGCGTCCTCAACGGCATGGGCCTGCCGTTCTTCTTCCAGCACGTGGTCGGCGGCATCATCGCCGCGACGCCCGCGATCCTGTTGTTCAACCTGCGCGAACCGTTGGGTGTCGACGCGCCGCCGGGCCTGATCATCGCGGCCGGCGTGACGGTGCTGCTGTCGGGACTGTCGCTGGTGGGTTCGGTGCAGGACGCGATCACCGGGGCACCGATCACCGCGTCGGCGCGGTTCTTCGAGCTGGTGATGATGACCGGCGGGATCATCGCCGGCGTGGCGACGGCGCTGAAGGTGATGGAAGCGCTCGGCGCGGAGCTGCCGGTGATCAGCAACGATGCGCTGCCGACGGCGACCGCGCTGCCGGTGAAGGTGCTCGCCGGTGCGGCGTCGGCGTTGTTCTACGCGCTGGCGTGCTACGCCGAGCGACGGGCGCTGACGGCCGCCGCGCTCGGCGGCGCGGTGGGCAGCCTCGTGTTCTTGATGTCGATGGAGTTCGCGGTGGGTCCGATCATCTCGTCGGCGACCGCCGCGACGGTGGTCGGCTTCGCCGGTGGTTTGATGGCGCGACGCGCGCTGACCCCGCCGCTGGTGGTGGCGGTCGCCGGCATCACCCCGTTGCTGCCGGGTCTGTCGTTGTACCGGGGCCTGTACGCGGTGATCGGCAGCGAACTGCTGCTGGGGCTGACCGCGCTGTTCTCGGCGTTCGGCATCGGGTGCGCGCTGGCTGCAGGGGTGACGCTCGGCGAGTGGCTGGCCCGCACGGTCCGGCATCCGCGGAGCGTGCTGCGGGCGGGGGCGCTTCGCCGGCCGCAGTTGCGCCGTGTCCGGCGGGTGCGTCCGTACCGGGGCTCGAAACGCCACGAGAGTCACTCCGCGGGTGGTGCACCCACGGTGTGACTCTCGTCGACGCGGTTACCGCGGCAGGTCAGGCGCCCGCGTTGCGGGCCTTCTCGTCCGCCTCCATGGCATCACGCAGGCTCTTCGGCCGCATGTCGGTCCAGTTCTTCTCCACGTACTCGACGCACGCTGCACGCGACTCCTCCCCGAACACCACGCGCCACCCCTGCGGCACCTCGGAGAAAGTCGGCCACAGCGAGTACTGCTCCTCGTCGTTCATGAGGACGTAGAAGCGGCCGTCTTCGTCGTCAAAAGGATTCGTGCTCATCTCGCCTCACTTGTCGCATAGGTGTGCTGCTTTCGTACCCTAGCAAGCGCCGGGGTCCGGTCATGACCCGCTGGTAGTTTTCCGTCGCGTCGCTCGAGGACGGATCCGAGGATCTCCCCGGACCGGATCGCGACGTTGGACAGCAGCGACGCCGTCAGCCCGTGGGTCTTCTCGGTGCCGCCCTGCAGATAGATCCCGGCACGGACGTCGCCGGCGGTGGGGAGGCGGTAGTCCCGGTCGACCGTGCGCAGCGGCGACGACGCGGAAGCGAGGGCGCCGAGCAGCGGCGGCAGCGGGGCGGGCTCGAACCCGGTGGCGAGGACGACGGCGTCGCACATCAGGGTGTCGGTGAGTCCGTCGATCGTGCTGCGCACGTCCACCTCGATTCCGGTGGTCGTCTCGGCGACCGCGACGATCTCGGAGGCGCGCCGCATGAACAGCCGCCGCCGGCCGCTGACGCGTTCGCGGTACTCGGCCGCGTACAGCGCGGTGATCAGGTCGGGGTCGACGACGGAGTAGTTGGTGCCGCGGTGCAGGGCGAGCAGTCGTGCACGCTCGGCCTCGGGTGCGGCGTGCAGTTCGTCGACGGTGGCCGGGTCGAAGATGCGGTTGGCGTACGGACTGTCGTCGGCGGGGCTGTAGCCGAAGCGAGTGAAGACGTTGTGCACTTCGGCCTGCGGATAGTGGCCGTGCAGGTACTGCACCACCTCGGCGGCGCTCTGGCCGGCGCCGACGACGACGAACCGCTGGTGCACGGGCGCGGGCATTTCGGCCAGATGGAACAGGAACCGGTGGTTGTGAAAGCAGCGCGCGGTCTCGGTGGCCCACGCGGGGATGCGGGGGCGCAACCCCACGCCGACGACGATGTTCCGGGCGTGCACGACGGTCCCGTCGGCGGTGTGGACGGCGAGGCGGTCGGCGATGCCTGCCTCGTCGTGCACGGCCTCGACCGTGGTCACCTCGGTGCCGTAGCGCACGTCGGCGTCGACGCGGCCGGCCGCCCACTGCAGGTAGTCCTGGAATTCGTGCCGCGTCGGGAAGAACGTCTGGTGGTTGACGAAGTCGACGAGCCGGCCCCGGTCGTGCAGGTAGGCGAAGAAGGTGTAGGGACTCGTGGGGTTGCGGAAGGTGACCAGGTCCTTCGGGAAGGCGATCTGCATGGTGGCGCCCTCGAGGAGCATGCCGGGATGCCACGCGAAGGCGGGTTGCCGGTCGAAGAACCGGGCCCGCACGGGATCGTGCGGGGCGTCGGCATTGTGTTCTTCGACGGCGATCGCCAAAGCGAGATTGGCGGGCCCGAATCCGATCCCGACGAGGTCGAGGAGTTCCGGTGGTTCGCCGTCCGGCGACAGCGAGTCACCGCTGCCATTGCAGGATCGGTCGGTCATTGGTCGCTCTTCCGTGCTCTGGGGCCGCAGCCGCGGATGGATCGATCGCACAAGAAGATAGCTCAGGCTATCCTTGGTTTGGTTAGCCTACCAATCATTGCGGTCGGCCGGGGAAGCTGCGCTGCGGCCCTCCCCGCCGGCTCCGGCCCGCTCTAGCTGCGCCCCTCCACCCGCGCGAACAGGTCGCCCTTGCGGATCTTGCCGGTGGCGGTCATGGGCAGCGCAGCCACGAGTTCGACGATCGGCACCTTGTAGCCGGCCATGTTCTCCCGCGCCCACGCCACGAGCCCCTCGGCCGTGACGGCCGCGCCGGGGACCAGCTGGACGAACGCGAACGCGACCTGTCCCCTGTCCGGGTCGGACTTGGGGACCACCGCGACCGTCGCGACGTCCGGATGCATGCGCAGCAGCGCCTCGACCTCGGCGGGGAACACGCTCATGCCGTTGGTCTTGATCATCTCCTTGTTGCGGGCGAGGTAGTGCAACGCGCCCCGCTCGTCGAACCGGCCGACGTCACCGGTGCGCAGCCAGGCGCCCTGGAACGAGTCCGCGGTGGCCTCGGCGTTGCGGTAGTACCCGGTCGTCACCGAGGGGCTGCGCACGATGATCTGCCCGCTCGCGGCGATCGGCACGGGAGCGCCCGTCTCGTCGACGATCAGGATGTCGGTGCCCGGCACCGGCAGCCCGCAGAACACGGGCTCGCTCTCGAGGTCGAAGTCGCCGTCCTGGAAGCCGAGGGTGAAGGTGTCGGCGGTGTTCGTCTCGGTCATGCCGTAGCTCGCCTCCCGCAGGGTGTGGCCGGTCGCGTCGCGCCACCGCCGGCGGATCGCCGGATCCAGCTTCAGCACGAACGACACCGCCATGGCGTTGTCGAGGGTGGCGGCGCGGCTGCCGTCGAAACCGGGCGCATCCATCAGCTCCACGTAGTTGTCGACGGTGCCGACCGTGCTGGTGACGCCGTGCCGCTCGACGAGGGCGAGCGCGGCGTCCGCGTCCCACCGGGTCATCAGCACGACGGTGCCGCCGTTGACGAGGGGATTGAGGATGCCGAAGACCTCGCCGGCGATCCAGAACATGGGCAGGTAGTTGAGCACCACCGTCGTCTCCCCCACCCGGCGGCCGCCGCCGACGGTGGCCGCGGCGGCGGTGTAGACCATGTGCCACGAGGTGTGCTCGCAGCCCTTCGGCATGCCGGTGGTGCCACCGGTGTAGTTCAGGGCGGCGAGCGCGTCCGGATCCGTCGCGACGGCAGGTGCGCGGGGACTGTCGACGATGCCCGCCCAGTCGCCGGCGGCGGGATCGGCGACCGGGAAGGGCGGTGGCACCTCCCCCGGCGCCACACCGGCGAGCATGTCGCCGAGGGCGGTGACGGCGACGTGCCGCACCGGGGTGCGCGGCCGGACCGCTTCCACGAGCGGGAGCAGTTCGGGCTGCGT
Source organism: Rhodococcus sp. 14C212 (assembly GCF_011058195.1). Lineage (NCBI taxonomy): Bacteria > Bacillati > Actinomycetota > Actinomycetes > Mycobacteriales > Nocardiaceae > Rhodococcus > Rhodococcus sp. 14C212. Next base: position 14,967 of record NZ_JAALEH010000067.1, read on the forward strand.
GAGCAGGATCGTGACGCCGGCGTCGGCGAGCTCGTGGGCGAGTTCGTGCTCGCGCAGCATCGGGTTCACGGGCACGTGGACGGCGCCGATCTTGAGAATCCCGAGCATCGCGACGTGGAACTGCGGGCAGTTGCCGAGGTGGACACCGATGCGGTCGCCGGCCCGGGCGCCGCGGGCGAGCAGCCAGCCGGCGAACCGGTCGGAGAGGTCGTCGTACTCGGCATAGCCGACGGTGCGACCGTAGAACTCGATCGCGGGTGCGTGGGGACGCACGCTCGCCCAGTGCCGCAGGTAGTCCACGAGCCCGCGGCCCTCGATCGGGTACTCCACCGTGCGCGGCACCTCCGGCGGCCAGTGGGCCTCCTGCACCCGCCGGATCCCGGCGAGCGAGGCCTCGAGCGCATCGGAATCGGTGGGGACCGTGTCGAGCTGGGGTGTCATGTCGACCTTCCGTTTCTCGGGGCATCCGGCGACGGCCGGGGTGATCCCGGTCACCCGCCATGTATAGTTGAATCCGGGGTCGGATTCAACTGTGCTGGATTCTCACGGAGTATCCGAATCACCGCACCGCAGTAGACGTTCCGCTGCCGAAAGGAATACGCATGGCGTCCGTGAACAAGCAGGTCCGATTGGCGCGACGACCGGTCGGCCGCCCCGACGAGTCCACCTGGGACATCACCACCGCACCCGTTCCGCGGCCCGCCGACGGCGAGTTCACCGTCCGCGTCGAGTACGTCTCCCTCGACCCCGCCATGCGGGGGTGGCTGAACGACGTCCGTTCGTACATCCCGCCGGTCGCGATCGGCGAGATCATGCGCGCCCATGCCGTCGGCCGGGTACACGAATCCCGGCACGACGACTACAAGGAGGGGCAACTCGTCTCGGGACACTTCGGGGTGTGCGACTACGCCGTCTCCGACGGTAGCGGCGTCGTCCCGGTCGACGAATCCCTCGCAGCCCCGCCGGTGTGGCTGGGCGCCCTCGGATTCCCCGGCATGACAGCATATTTCGGGCTCGTCGACGTCGGGCGGATGAAGCCGGGCGACACCGTGCTCGTCTCGGGCGCCGCCGGGGCCGTCGGCAGCATCGCCGGGCAGATCGCCAAGCTGAGCGGATGTCGCGTCATCGGCATCGCCGGCGGGCCCGACAAGTGCGCGTGGCTCACCGACGAACTGGGCTTCGACGCCGCCATCGACTACAAGGCCGGTTCCGTGGGCCGAGCGCTGCACGCCGCCGCGCCGGACGGGATCGACATCTACTTCGACAACGTCGGCGGTGAGACGCTCGACTCGGCACTCGCCGTGCTGCGCAAGAACGCGCGAGTCGTGTTGTGCGGTGCCATCTCCGGCTACAACGCGACCGACCCGCAGCCGGGGCCGTCACGCTACCTGTCCCTGCTGGTGAACCGGGCCTCCATGGCCGGGTTCATCGTCTTCGACTACCTCGACCGCTTCCCCGAGGGCATGGCCGCGGTGTCGGACTGGATCCGCCGCGGCGAACTGGTCACCCGCGAGCAGGTCGAGACCGGCGGCGCCGAGGCCTTCGGGCGCACGCTCAACATGCTGTTCGACGGCGCGAACACCGGCAAGCTCGTGCTGAAGATGACCGACGACGCCTGAGGGCTCGCGCGGGGTGGTCGAGCGTCGGACCCGCCACCCCGCGACCGGCCCCCGGCGCTCAGTTCTCGAACCGGTAGACCGCATAGGCGGTGCGGATGACCGGCTGCGCGACGTTGCGGACCCGCACGCCGCCCGGGGTCGTGCCGCGCTCGCACCCGGCGTGCGCGTGCCCGTGCACGGCCAGGTCCAGGTGGAACTCGTCGACCGGCTCGCCGAGGAGATACGACCCGAGGAACGGATAGATCTCGGCGGGTTCGCCGCGCAGGGTGTCGCTGATCGGCGAGTAGTGCAGCAGCCCGACGCGGACGTCGGCACCGTCGAGCTCCGCGACGGCGCTGCGGAACTTGTCGGCCAGTTCCACGGTGTGCCCGGCGAACTGCTTCATCTCCGGCTCACCGAACGCGCTCGCGCACTTGCCCGCGAAACCCCCGCCGAACCCCTTGGTCCCCGCCACGCCGAGCCGCGCCCCGTCCACCTCGAGGACGACCGACTCTCCCTCGAGCATGACGATGCCCCGGTCACGGAGCAGGTCGGTGATCTCGTCCGCGGCGTCGCTGTGGTAGTCGTGATTGCCGAGCACACCGACGACGGGCACCGGCAGGTCGCCGAACTCGTCCGCGACGACGCGCGCCTCCGCGACGGTGCCGTGCCGGGTGAGATCACCGGCGAGCAGCAGCACGTCGGCATGCTCGTGCAGGTGTTCGAGGGCGGGCCGCAGATGGCCGCGGGCATCCTCGGCCAGGTGTACGTCGCCGACAGCGGCAATCCTCATCGCAGTTCCTCCACCGAGGTTCCGGGGTCGCGCGAGTCGACCACGTGCACGTCGTTGTGGACGGTGACGTCCGGTAGCTGTTCCTGCACCACCACGGTCAGGGCGTCGCGGCGCGCGGCGCTGGCGACCTCGCCGGTCAGGTACACGTCGGTCCCGCGGATCGTGACGCGCACGCCCTGTTCGGCGGTGCGGGGATCCTCGGCCAGGGCGCGGTGCAGGTGCGCCACCACGTACTGCGGGTGATCCTGCTCCGGGTGTTCGTGACTCATCGCCGTACCTCCGAGCCGGGTTCGATGATGCCCAGGTCGGCGAGCAGGCCGAGGAAGGCGCGGGCGTACGGCGACGCCGCCGTGGCGGTGGCCACCTGGCCCCAGTCCACCTGCTCGCGCAGGGCGCGGGCGATGCGCAGCAGCGGCGCGAAGTCGCAGCGGTGCGCATCGAGCACGTTGAGCTTGTCGCTCATCAGGTCGGTACCGCTGATCACCGGCGCCGCGGTCGGGCCGATGCGCATCCACTGGGCGCGGGCGAGCATCGAATCGTCGACGTCCCGGTCGTTGGGCCGGAAGATCAGGTCCACGAGGTGCTCTCCCTCGTAGACCTTGCTGAGCCAGTTCTCGGGCGGATCGACGGGACGCATGCCGGCGGCGACGAGCGCCTCCCGCGCGGCGTCCACGTCCCGGGGGCGGACGAACAGGTCCACGTCGTGGTCGGACGCGGGCCCACCGCGCGCGTACACGGCGCAGCCACCGCCGACCGCGAACCGCACCCCGGCTTCGTTGAGGGTGTTCGCCGCCTTGGTCAGCACCTGCAGCAGCTGTTTCTCCTTGACCGACTCGTCCGGCGAACCCGCGACGTCGACCGTCGCGGGTTCGCCGGAGCTGTGAGGCTGTGCGTTGGTCATGGGTGGCGGGTACCCGCGCGCCGACGGCTCACACCTGACCGGGCACTCGTCCCGTCCCGAAGCCGAACCGCTCGGCGAGCTCGAGCCGAGTGGTGTCGGCGTCGGTGTGCAGCACGCCGGCGATGCCGATCCGCGCCGCCCCGTCGAGATTCTGCTGCAGGTCGTCGACCATCACGGCCTGCTCGGGAGCCACCCCCAGCCGCTCGCACGCGAGGGCGTAGATGCGGCGCGACGGCTTGCGGATGCCGAGCTCGGCGGAGATCACCACCTCGTCCGCGAGCGCCGCCAGGTCGAAGCCGGCATAGCAGTCCCGGCCGAAGGCGTTGGACACCAACGCGACCGGCACGCCGGCCGCCCGGAGGTCGTCGACGAGGGCCACCGTCCGGTCGTCGCGCCGCAGCCCGGCCTGCATCCGGGCGGCGAGTCCCTCCGCGGTCACGGCCGCGCCGTGGGCGCGCAACCGCTCGGCGAAGCCCTGCTCGAAATCCTCCGCGTCGATGCGTCCCGACTCGTGGTCGGCGAGCAGCGCGCGCGAGATCGGGTCGCCGCCGAGCAGCCGCAGCGGCAGTCCCGGATCGCCGAGCGCCGCGCCGAACTCCTCGAACGCGGCGAACACGCTCGTGGTGATCACCCCGCCGAAGTCGACCAGGACGGCGGTGCGGTCGGATGTGGTGGCAGCGAGGTTCATTCCGTCCGTCCTTCCACGCGTCCGGCGCCGACCGCGGCGGTGCGCTCGGTGTGGAACCGCACCATGCCCTCCTGCGCGACGGCGGCGACCAGTCGTCCGGACGTGTCGAAGATCTGCCCCTGGATCAGGGCGCGCCCCGAGTCGGACGACGGCGACACCTGATCGAACAGCAGCCACTCGTCCACCCGGAACGGCCGCAGGAACCACACGGCGTGATCGAGGGACGCCCCCTGGATCGGCCTGTCGGGATGCGGCAGGACGGCGATGTCGAGCAGCGCCATGTCGCTGCAGTACGTCAGGGCGCAGGCGTGCAGGACCGGGTCGTCGGGCAGGGGGGTGCGGTGCCGTATCCACAGCCGCCGGCGCGACGGCACGTCGGGCGTGGCCTCGTCTGCGGGTAGCCAGCGGCGCTCCCAGTCGTCCCATTCCGGGAAGTCGTACCACGCGGCCCACGGGCGACCGTTCTCCGCGATCTCGTCCGGTCCGGCCGTCGCCGGCATGGCCGCCTGATGGGTGTGCCCGTCGTCGCCGCGGTGGAACGAAGCGGTCAGGGTGAACACCGTCTCGCCGTCCTGGACCGCGGTGACGTACCGGGTGCGGAAGCTGCCGCCGTCCCGGACCGTGTCGACGAGATAGTCGGTGGGGTCGAGCGGCCGGCCGGGGCGCAGGAAGTGCCCGTGCACCGAGTGCACGCCGAACTCGGGCGGCACGGTCCGTGCCGCCGCGGCGAGCGCCTGACCGGCTACCTGGCCGCCGAAGGTGCGTTCCATCTCGGTCGGCACCGGGTCGGCGCGGAACGTCGCCGGGGCGATCTCGCGCAGGCCCAGGACCTCGTCGATGCTCGGCACGTGTTTCCCTCCTCGGGTCAGGACGACGCGACCCTGCGCATCTCGCGGCGCAGGATCTTCCCGCTGGTGGTCTTGGGCAGCTCGTCGAGGATCTCGACCGACCGCGGGGCCTTGTAGGTGGCCAGCCGGTCGCGGCACCACGCCACCAGCTCGTCGGGGGCGACGTCCCGGTCCGGGCGCAGGCTCACGAATGCGGCGACCGACTCGCCGCGGTAGGAGTCGGGCACGCCGACGACCGCGGCCTCGCGGACCGCCGGATGCCGGTAGAGCACGTCCTCCACCTCGCGGGGCCAGACCTTGAATCCCGAGGCATTGATCATGTCCTTCTTGCGGTCGACCACGTACACCCAGCCCTGGGCGTCCATGAAGCCGACGTCACCGGTCAGCAGCCGCCCGCCCGGAATGGATTCGGCGGTGGCCTCAGGCAGATTCCAGTAGGCGGGGACGACCATCGGCCCCTCGACGGCGATCTCCCCGACCTCGCCCGGTCCGAGGTCCTTGCCGTCCTCGTCGACGATGCGCACCGTCGCGGTGGGCAGCGGCAGGCCGATCGACAGGGTGCCCGAGTCCGGATCCACCGGCGCCTCGCGGCCGGCGGGCACGACGACACAGGGCGCGCTGGTCTCCGTCAGGCCGTAACCGTTGCGGATGTAGAGGCCGGTCCGCTCGCGGAAGCGCTCGACGATGGCCGGTGGCAGCGGCGCGCCACCGGAGTTGAGGGTCAGGAGCGACTCGAACGCGTCCGACGAGAACGACGGATGCGCCAGCAGCGCCATGTACGCGGTCGAGGGGCCGACCATGAACGCGGGCCGCTCCCGCTTCAGGACGTCGAGCACCACCCCGGCGTCGAAGCGGTAGGCCAGGACCAGCGGACCGGCCAGATCCACCGCCGTGAGCAGCTGCACGACCATCCCGGTGATGTGGAACAGCGGTGCGAGCGCGAAGATCGGCGAACCCGCCGGGATCTCGTCGTACAGGCGCAGCAGTACGCAGTTGACGGTGAGGTTGGCGTGGGTGTTGGTGGCGCCCTTGGGCAGTCCGCTCGTCCCGGAGGTGTAGGAGACGAGCGCGATGTCGTCGGGGACCAGGCCCGGATCGGGGACGGGGCGTCCCGCCCATTCGCGGGCGATCTCGAGCAGGTCGGGGACGCCCGGGGTCCGGCCGCGCTCGACCCCGGCGAAGAGCCGCTCGTCGTTCCAGGTCTGCAGGTCCAGTTCGCTCGCGGTCAGCGCGATCGTCACGCCCGCTCCGGCGGCCCGCTCCGCCACCCGGTCCGCCCACGCCTGCTCGCCGCACACGACGGCGACGACGCCGGCGTCGGTGAGGATGTGGTCGAGCTCGTCCTTGTACATCGGGTTCAGCGGCACCACCGCGCCGCCGGCCTTCCACGCCCCGAACAGCGCGAGGACGAACTGCGGCACGTTCTGCAGGTACACGGCCAGCCGGTCGCCCCTGCGGAAGCCGTGCTCGAGCAGGTAGGCCGCCACGCCGTCGGTCAGCTCGTCGACCTCCCGATAGGTCAGCGTCGCACCGAGATACGTGATCGCCGGCCCGTCCGGCGCGGTGGCGACGGCGTCGGCGAACACCTCGAGCGTGGTCCGTCGCGGGACGGGTCCGACCTCGGCCACGCGGGGATCGTACCGGTCCATCCAGGGCCTGTCGTCGTACCAGCTCATCGTGGCGGCACCTGTCCTTCCGTGTGTTGTTGCGGCGCAATCGTTTCGGTCACGAGACCGGCAGGCCGACGAGTTCCGCCAGCCGGGCGCGGTGCCGGGACGGGACGCCGAGCGCGAGTTGATCGGCCTTGGCCCGCTTGAGGTAGAGATGCGCCGGATATTCCCAGGTCATTCCGATGCCGCCGTGCAACTGGATGCACTCCTCGGCGGCGTGGACGGCGACGTCGCTGCAGTACGACTGGGCGACGGCCGCCGCGATCGCGGTGTCGTCGTCGCCGCGTGCGTACGCGTCGGCCGCGTACCGGGCGGCCGACAGCGCCGCGCCCACCTCGAGCCACAGATCGGCGAGCCGGTGCTTGATCGCCTGGTACGAGCCGACGGCGCGACCGAACTGGCGGCGCTCCTTGACGTAGGCGACCGTGGTCTCGAGGCACCACTGGGCCACCCCGAGCTGCTCGGAGGCGAGCAGCACCGCCCCGCACCGCAACGCCTCGGTCACCGCGGCGGCCGCGTCGCCGCCGTCGACGCGGGTGGAGGCGGCCCCGGCGAACTCGACGTCGGCGATCGGCCGGGTCATGTCCAGCGACAGCACCGGGGTCACCGTGACGCCGGGGGCGTCCGACCGGACGGTGTGCAGTTCCAGGCCGTCCGGCCCCGCGACGGGGACGACGAGCACGTCGGCCTCGTGTGCCCCGGCGACGCTGGTGACCCGTCCGGTCATGCCGTCGCCGGTGCGACACACCCCGGTGAGCGCGGCGTCCGGCGCCGTCGACAGCGGCACGACGAGGGCGCCGGTCGCGGCGCCCTCCGCCAGGTCCGGCACGGTCCCGGTGTCGCCGGCGCGCAGCAGCGCGACGGTCGCGAGCACCGCGCTCGACAGGTACGGCACTGGCGCGGCGGCCCGGCCGATCTCCTCCATGACGACCGCGGCCTCGCGGGTGCTCGCGCCGGCGCCGCCGAGCGACTCGGGCACCAGCAGGCCGGCCAGCCCGAGTTCGACGGCCACGGTCTTCCACACACCCGAGAAGTCGGCGGGCGCGGCGTCGTACGCACTCAGCACGACGGACGCAGGGCAGCGCTCGGTGAGCATGCGACGGACGCTGTCGCGCAGGGCGTCCTCGGTGTCGGAGTACAGCAGATCGGTCATCGAGCCAGGTCCTTCCACGGAATCTCCTTGTCCACACGGTGTTCCGGCGGCAGCCCGAGCACCCGCTCGGCGACGACGTTGCGCAGGATCTCCGACGTGCCACCCTCGATCGAGTTGCCCTTGGCGCGCAGGTAGCGGTATCCGGGTTCGCGGCCGGTGAAGTCCACCGATTCGGGCCGGCGCAGGGTCCAGTCGTCGTAGCGCAGGCCCTGCTCGCCGTGCAGTTCCACCTCGAAGCCGGAGACCGTCTGGGCGAGGCGGGCGAACGCGAGTTTCATGCCGGAGCCTTCCGGGCCGGGCTGGCCCGCGGCGAGCTGCTGGCGCAGGCGTTCGCCGGTCAACCGGGTCACCTCCGCCTCGACCCACAGCCGCATCAGCTCGTCGTGCCGCGCCGGGTCGCGCACCTCGGGACGCTCGCGCCAGGCCGTCGTGACCTTGCCGATCATGCCGCCCTCGCGGGGCGCGCCGGAGCCGATTGCGACGCGTTCGTTGTTGAGGGTGGTGGTGGCGACGCGCCAGCCCTGCCCCTCGTCGCCGAGCCGGTTGGCGTCGGGCACCCGCACTCCGGTGAGGAACACCTCGTTGAACTCGGCCTCGCCGGTGATCTGCCGCAGGGGCCGCACGTCGACGCCCGGATCGCTCATATCGAGCAGGAAGTACGTCAACCCTGCGTGCTTGGGCACGGCCGGGTCGGTGCGGGCCACCAGGATCGCCATCTGCGCGTTCTGCGCGCCCGAGGTCCACACCTTCTGGCCGTCGACGATCCAGTCGTCGCCGTCGCGGACCGCGCGGGTCGCGACGGCGGCCAGGTCGGAGCCGGCGCCGGGCTCGCTGAACAACTGGCAGTAGATGTGCCGTCCGGTGTAGAGGGGGCGCAGGAACCGGCGCTTCTGCTCCTCGGTGCCGAACGCCGCGATGGTGGGCGCGGCCATGCCCAGGCCGATGCCGTTGCGGCCGGCGGCGGGCCGGGGCGCTCCGGCGGCGGCCAGTTCGGCCTCGACCTGCGCCTGGTGGGTCTGCGACAAACCGAGTCCGCCGTGCCCCGGCGGGAAGTGCACCCAGGCGAGACCGGCGTCGAACCGTGCGCCGAGGAAGTCCTCGGGCCGGGTTGTGCTCGGATCATGTTCGGACAGAAGTGTCTTCACACGCGCGGAGAGGTCGCGTGCGGTCGTCTGCTCGTCGGGGGACATCGTCGTCTCCTGCGTGTCGAGGGTGGTGGGGCGTCAGATGCCGGCGTCGTCGGCGATCTCGCGGGCCTTGTGGACCAGGGCGTCGATGCGTTCGATCGTGGGAGTGCCGGCCGCGGCCTTGTTCTGCGGTTCGTCGAGGGCGCGGCGCATCACGCCCTCCGCGATCACCGCCACCTTCCACAGCCCCAGCGCGTGCCAGAACTTCAGCGCCGCCGGGTCGCGGCCCGTCTCGTCCAGGTAGACAGCGGCGAGCTCGGCGCGGCTCGGGAAGCCCTCGAGGGTGGAGGCGGGGAAGTCGCCGCCGGTGTCCTCCCCCGGCTCGGGCCAGTACGCGAACAGCGACCCGACGTCGGCGAGGGGGTCGCCGACGGTGGACAGCTCCCAGTCCAGCGCGGCGACGACGTCACCGCCGTCGTACGAGGTGATGACGTTGCGCAGGTGGAAATCACCGTGCACCAAGGTGATCTCGTGCTGCGGCGGCACTGCGGCCAGGAGCCGGCGGGTCAGGTCGTCGAGTTCGGGCAGCTCGCGGGTCTTCGACTTCTCCCACTGTCCGGCCCAACGGTGCAGCTGCCGCTGGGCATACGGCTTGGGGCGGGCGAGGGCGTCGAGCCCCGTGCGTTCGAGGTCCACGGCATGGATCCGGCCGAGCGTCCGCGCGAGCGACAGCCCGATCCGGCGGCGGCGCTCCGGCGTCAGGGATTCGGCGACGGACATCCGGTCCACCACCTGTCCGTCGACGAACTCCATGAGCACCAGCGGCACGTCACTGAAGGCCGGATCGTCGGTGAGCCCGAACACCTTCGGCGTCGGCACGTCGGTGCCCTCGAGCGCGGAGAGGATGCGGGCCTCGCGCGCGACGTCGTGCGCGGACGCCAGCAGGTGCCCGAGCGGCGGTCGCCGCAGCACCCACCGACGACCGTCGCCGTCCTGCACCAGGTAGGTCAGGTTCGACTGTCCGAGCCCGATGCGGTCGAAGGTCAGCGGCGCGGTGTGCTCGATGCCGAGGTCACCGAACCAGTGCAGGATCGCGTCCGGGTCGATGCCGACGGTTTCACGCAGGGGCATGGGCACTCCCGGGCAGGGCGGCGAACTCGGGAGCGCGCCGCTCGAGGTGGCTGGCGACGCCCTCCGCGACGTCGGGACCGCGGAAGGCCTCGAGCATCAGGAGGTCCGCGGCGGCGAGTGCGTCCGGGTAGGACCGGTCGGCGTCGTCGCGCAACTGCCGCTTGATCGTCGCCATCGACCGCGGCGAGCAGTGCGCGGCGAGGTCGGTCGCGTAGGCGACGGCGGCGTCGACGACGTCGCCGGTGGTGACGAGACGGTCGAGCAGGCCGATCCGGTGGGCCTCGTCCGCGTCGACCATACGGCTCGACAGGAGCAGGTCCGTGGCGCGGCTGTGGCCCACGAGGCGGGGCAGCAGCCAGCTGATGCCGTACTCGGCGATGAGCCCGCGGCGCGCGAACGCGGTGGTGAACCGGGCGGTCGGGTCGCCGAAGCGGACGTCGCAGTAGAGAGCCTCGACCAGGCCGAGTCCCGCGACGGGGCCGCGGATCGCGGCGACGAGCGGTTTGCGGACCCGCAGCGGGAAGTCGCGCGGGCGCGGCCGCACCAGGTCGTCGTCCGACGCGTCGGCGACGTGGCGCAGGTCGTCGAGGTCGGCGCCGGAGCAGAATCCGCGGCCGGCACCGGTGACGACGACGGCCCGCACCCGCGGGTCGTCGTCGGCCTCGGCGAGCAGGTCGAAGTAGCGGTCCTCGAGGGCATTGCTCCAGGCGTTGAGCTTGGCCGGCCGGTTCAGGGTGAGCAGGGCGACGGGTCCGCGCCGCTCGGTCAGGACCAGGTCGTCGGTGGTGGCCACGCCGCGGGTCGTCGCGGCGGGTGCGTCGGTCATCCGGGTGCTCCTTCACAGCAGGGAGTCACGTAACTTGACGTCAGATTCAAGTTGCTGAGCGCTTGCATAGTTTGCGCCCGCGACGGTGTGATGTCAATCGCTCGGGGCGTCCGGTGTGACCGGGGACAGGCGCCCGGTGTGACCGGGGACGGCGGGACCGGTCAGGGCTCGACGGTGCACCGGGGCGCATGGACGGCCAGCACCGCCGTGTCGTCCTCCACCCCGGTACCGAGGGTGTCGAGAAGGCCCCGGACGGCGGCGACGGCCCCCGCGGCGGTGACCGGACCCAGCGTCCGGGCGAAGTCGAGCAGAGCCTGCTCGCCGAAGCGCTCGTCGGAGTCCGGTGCGGTGCGGGCCTCGGTGAGGCCGTCGGTGTAGAGCACCAGGGTGTCGCCGGGATCCAGGCGGACGACGGCGGTGGCGATGTGGGCCTGCGGCAGCACGCCGATGAGCTGGCCGCCGGGGATCGGCACGTAGTCGGCGCTACCGTCGCCGCGCAGCAGCAGGGCCGGCGGGTGCCCGCCGGCGGCCAGGGTGACGCGGAAGCTGCCCGGGGCGGCATCGGGAGTGAGCAACCCGAACACGACGGTGCAGAACCGTGGGTCGTGCGTGCGGTACCGCTGGACGAGGACGGTGTTGAGGTTGGCCAGAACCGCGGCCGGACCGGGGGCGTAGACGGCCGCGGCACGCAGGGTGTAACGAGCCACGGAGGTCATCACCGCGGCGGGAGCGCCTTTGCCGCATACGTCGCCGAGGAACAGCCCCCAGGTCTGCGCGCCGACCGGGAACAGGTCGTAGAAGTCGCCGCCGACCTCGTCCGGGGAGGCGATGTGATAGTGCGCGGCGCTGTCGAGGCCGGGTACGTCGGGCAGGTCCGGCGGCAGCAACGTCGCCTGGAGGGTGCGGGTCAGCCGCTGCAGGCGTTCACGTTCGTCCTCCGCCTCCCGGCGAGCACGCAGCAGCTCGGTCTCGTAGGCGCGGCGTTCCCGGGCGTCGAACACGGTGGTGCGGATCAGCAGCGGCCGCCCGTCGCTGTCGTACCCGGCCACCGAGGTGACCAGGACGGGCAGGCGGACGCCGTCGGCCGCCTGCAATTCCAGGGCGATGCCGCTGATCTCGCCCTGCATGCGCAGGAGCGGGGCGAAGTGGGTCTCGTGGTAGAGCCGGCCGCCCACGGTGAGCAGGTCGGAGAAGTACCGGCGGCCCACCAGGTCGTCGCGCCGGAGTCCCAGCCACCCCAGCAGGGTTGCGTTGACCTTCACGATCCGCCCGTCCGGCAGGGTGGACAGGTAGCCGCAAGGCGCGTTCTCGTAGAGGCTCTCGGCGCTGTCCTCCGTCAGCACGGCCGCCATCCCCCGGGCGTCACCCGCGTGCTCGCCGTCGTCGCCCGGGTTCCGGCCGTCGTCCGTGTCCCCGGTCGTGATCCTCACCCGACCCGGCCGGCGAAGGCGGCGATCGTGGCCGCAGTCTCCTCCGGTGCGCTGAGCTGCGGACAGTGACCCGTGGCGTCCAACGTGACCAGCCGGCTCCCGGGAATCTGCGCGTGGACGAAGGCACCCACCTCCGGCGGGGCGATCGCGTCGCGCGCGCACTGGGCCACCAGGGTGGGAACGGTCACGTTCGCGAGGTCCGCACGGTTGTCGGACAGGAAGGTCACGCGGGCGAAGACCCGGGCGATGGCCGGGTCGGTGCGGCAGAAGGCGTTGGTCAGCTCCTCGCCCAGCTCGGGACGCTCCGGATTACCCATGATGACCGGCGCCATCGCGCCCGACCAGCCCAGGTAGTTCGCCTCGAGCGACTCCAGCAACTCCTCGATGTCCCCGGCACCGAACCCGCCCCGGTACCCGGCGGCCGGATCGTCGACGAAGCACGGCGACGGGGCCAGCAGCACCAGTCCGGCGAACGCGCCGGGTTCACGCCCCGCGGCCAGCACCCCCATCATCGCGCTCACCGAGTGCCCGACGAAGACGACCGGCCCGAGATCCAGCGCACGGCAGACCTGCAGCACGTCGTCGGTATAACCGTCCAGATCCGAGTACCGCTCCCGGCTCCACGCCGACAGATCCGATCGCCCCGCCCCGACGTGGTCGAACAGCACCACGGTGAAGTCGCGCTCCAACGCCGGCACCACCAGCCGCCACAGGTTCTGGTCGCATCCGAACCCGTGGGCCAGCACCACGACGGGCGCACCGGCCCGGCCGGTCACCCGTACGTGGTTTCTGGTGAGCACATTCACGGGCCTCATACTCGCACGGTCGGCCCCGTATCCCGCCGGCTGTGGACGGTGCCCCGAATTTCCCGGTGGTCCGGCCCGGCACGCACCGATCGGTGCGCGAGGCGAGTAAGCATGAAGGATCCGCACCGGATTCGTACGAGCAGAGAGGGCGCGATGGCTCAGGGGAACGCCGCGAGCGAGCCGATCGGTCTCGACGCAGCGCGCGTCACCGCCTGGTTCGTCGAGCACCTCCCGGACGTCGCACCACCGCTGCACTTCGAACTGATCACCGGAGGACGGTCCAACCTCACCTACCGGGTCCGTGACGAAGCGGGGACGCGTGGGGTCCTGCGCCGGCCGCCGATCGGGGAGTTGCTCTCCTCCGCCCACGACGTCGTGCGAGAGTGGCGCATCCTCGACCTGCTCGCCGGTGGTCCGGTGCCGGTGCCGCCGGTGCTGGGCTGCTGCACCGACCGGTCGGTGACGGGGGCGGACTTCTACGTCATGGAGCACGTCGACGGCGTCGTCCTCGACGATGCCGAGACGGTCGCCGCGCTCCCCCGGCAGAACCGAACGGCCGCCTCCCGCAGCATCGTGGACACCCTCGCGGTGATCCACGCGGTGGACACCACGACCGGACCGCTGGCGCAACTGCGCAGACCGGGCAGCTACCTCGAGCGCCAGTTGCGGCGCTGGAGCCGTCAGCTCACCGCCGGCGGTGTCGGTCCCGGTCCTGTGTGGGATGTGCACGAGCTCCTGACCCGGACGCTGCCCGCCGAACGGTGGACCGGGTTGGTGCACGGCGATTTCCGGCCGGGCAACCTGCTGATCGGGACCGACGGGCAGGTGCGGGCGGTTCTGGACTGGGAGCTGTGGACCATCGGCGATGTCATGGCCGACCTCGGGTGGCTCACCGCCACCTGGGCGTCGGCCGACGTGCTCGGCTGGGCGCCCGATCCCGCCGACGGCTTCCTCGACGTCGACACGGTCGCCTCCCGGTATGCCGACACGACCGGGCGTGACCTCGACGACCTGCGCTATCACCAGGCCTTCGCGTTGTGGAAGCTCGCAGCCATCGCGGAGGGTGTGGCGGCGAGGTTCCGCGCCGGAGCGATGGGCGATCAGGATATCGACATCGACGCCCTCGCACAGCGTCCGGCCCAGCTGGCCGAGATGGCCCGCGAGGCCCTCGCCGGACGGTCCTAGCCCGTTCGCCGGGGGCGGTGGCGCAGCAACTGGGTGAGCCGGTGCGCCTGCCGGAGCAGCAGTTCCCCGAGTTCGGGGCGGCGGTCGTCGCGGAAGCGGCTCTCCACCCCGGTGATGCTCAGCGCCCAGGCCGGCGCGCCCCGATGGTCGAAGACGGCGGCGCCCATCCCCCAGCTTCCCTCCACGAGCAGGGCGGGATTGGTGGAGTAGCCGGCCAGGCGCGTCGCGGCGATCCGTTCCTCGACGGCCTGCCGACCGTGGTCGGGCCCCCACCCTGTGGTCAGGTCGGTGCGGGACAGGTACTCGTCGATGTCGCGGTCGGACAGGTGGGACAGGATGACGAGCCCCGCGGACGCGACACCCAGGGGCAGCCGGATACCGACGTGGAGGACGTGCGAGCGCAGCGGGAAGCTGCCCTCCTCGCTGGCGAGGCACACGGTCTCGTCCCCGCGCCGGGCGGACAGGAAGGCGCTCTCGCCGGTCTCCCGCGCGAGGTCGCGCAGGATGTCGCGGGCGAGGTCGGTGATGTCGTACCGGCCGGCCGCCAGCGAGCCGAGCAGGTACAGCTCGGGACCCAGCGACCATCGACCGGTCTTCGGGTCGCGGTCGACGAGGCCCTCGTCGGTGAGCGAGGTCAGCAAGCGGTGCGCGGTCGGGCGCGCGAGGTTCGTCGCCCGGGCCAGATCCGAGGTCGACGAGCCGACGGGCTCGTGCCCGGCGATCGCGCGCAGCAGCGCGCTGACGCGGCCGATCACGTGGGGTCTCTGCGCCTCCTCCATGAAACGAGGATACGTCCACTCAGTGAACGATGCCGAAATCGGCGTTCCGATGGGCGAGCAATCTCGAATGCGCCGCTTGCAAGGCCTTGAAATCGGCAAACACAGAGCATGTAGTGGTACTCGACCGATGCGTCATCGTCCATTGAATGAACGCATCCTGTACCAGGGTCCGGAGGGACCGAAGTCTCGAGAAGGGGTCTGTGATGGGAACGAAAGTGTTCGACACGCCCGCGGCCGCCGTCGCGGACGTGTCCGACGGCGCGACGATCGCCGTCGGCGGGTTCGGGTTGTGCGGCATCCCCGACGCCCTGATCCGCGCGCTGGTCGAATCGGGCGTCGGCGACCTGGAGGTGTTCTCCAACAACTGCGGCGTCGACGACCACGGCCTGGGCCTGCTGCTGAACGGACGCCAGATCCGCCGGGTCACCGCCTCCTACGTCGGGGAGAACAAGGAGTTCGCCCGCCAGTACCTCGCCGGCGAGCTCGAGGTCGAACTCACCCCGCAGGGCACCCTCGCCGAGCGGCTGCGCGCCGGCGGCGCCGGCATCCCCGCGTTCTTCACCCCCGCGGGTGTCGGCACCCCGGTCGCGGACGGCGGACTGCCGTGGCGGTACCACGTCGACGGCTCGGTGGCCGTGGCCTCCCCGCCCAAGGAGACCCGGGCCTTCGGCGACAAGCGGTACGTGATGGAGGAGGGCATCACCGCCGACTTCGCGCTGGTGCACGCGCTCAAGGGCGACACCGCCGGCAACCTGCTCTTCGACAAGACGGCGATGAACTTCAACCCGCTGGCCGCGATGGCCGGCAAGGTCACGATCGCGCAGGTCGAGGAACTCGTCGAGCCCGGCGAGCTCGATCCCGCGCAGGTGCACCTGCCGGGAATCTTCGTGCAGCGCATCGTCGAAACCGGTCCGCAGGACAAGCGGATCGAGAAGCGGACAGTCCAGGCAACGGAAGGGGCGGCACGATGACCGGCACCAAGGGATGGACCCGAGACCAGATGGCGGCCCGCGCGGCCGCGGAGATGATCGACGGCGAGTACGTCAACCTGGGCATCGGGCTGCCGACGCTCATCCCCGGCCACCTTCCCCCGGACGTGCAGGTGACGCTGCACTCGGAGAACGGCATCCTCGGCACCGGCCCGTACCCGACCGAGGAGAACGTCGACCCGGACCTGATCAACGCGGGCAAGGAGACGGTCACCGTCAATCCCGGTGCCGCATTCTTCGATTCGGCGTTGTCTTTCGGCATGATCCGCGGCGGGCACATCGACACCGCCGTTCTCGGCGGCATGCAGGTCTCCCGGACCGGCGACCTGGCCAACTGGATGGTCCCCGGCAAGATGGTCAAGGGCATGGGCGGCGCCATGGACCTGGTGCACGGCGCCAGCCGCGTCATCGTGGTCATGGAACACACCGACCGCGAGGGCAATTCGAAGATCGTCGACACGTGCTCCCTGCCCCTCACCGGCCAGGGCGTCGTCGACCGGATCATCACCGACCTCGCGGTGATCGACGTCGTGGGCGACGGGACCCTCGCGCTGCGCGAGCTCGCTCCGGGCGTCACCGTCGACGAGGTCCTCGCGGCCACCGCGGCCCCGCTCGAGCTCCGCATCGACGAACTCGTCTGAGATACGTAGTCGAACACCACTGCCCGACAACAAGATCGGAGACCCCATCGTGACCAGTTCTGTCATCGTTGCCGGAGCCCGGACCCCGATGGGGCGTCTGCAGGGCGCCCTGAAGGACTTCTCCGGCTCGGACCTCGGCGGGGTCGCCATCGCCGGTGCCCTCGCCAAGGCCGG
>NZ_JAALEH010000068.1:0-31482 GCF_011058195.1 Rhodococcus sp. 14C212
GGTGAGGGCGGGGTAGTAGGTGTTGGACATGAGCAGCCGCTTGCAGCCCAGGGTGTAGCCGGGGGTCAGGGCGCGGCGCAGCCGCGGGTTGCGCACCTGCGCCCGCAGCTGGGCGCGGCCGATCCACTGCAGCTGCCGCATGAGCCACGGGCGCCGGAAGCCGAGGCCGAGGGCCTCCATGAGGCCGTATTGGACCGCCTCGACCAGTCGTCGCGCGCCCGGGACGCGGGCGAGCAGCCGGCGCTCGAACCCCGACAGGCGGCGGTCGGGCTTGGGCAGCACCCACTGCGCCGTCCGCTGGTACAGGTGCAGCCGCGCGACGTCCGGCGCGATCTCGGGGACGAACTGCACGGCCGAGGCCCCGGTGCCGACGACGGCCACGCGCTTGCCGCGCAGGTCGTAGTCGTGGTTCCAGCGCGCCGAGTGGAACACCTCGCCGGGGAACTGCGACAGACCGGGGATGTCGGGTACGAGCGGTTCGTTCCACGGTCCCGCGGCGGCGACGAGGAACCGCGCCCGCACGGTCCCGCCGGTGGTCTCGAGGGTCCAGCGCGCGTCGATCGGGTTCCAGTCCGCGCGCAGCATCTCGATCCCGAACCGGACGTGGGAGGTCACGCCGCGGGCGTCGGCGGTGCGCTCGATGTAGTCGCGGATCTCGTTCTGTCCGGCGAAGATACGGCTCCAGTCCCGGTTCCGGGCGAAGGAGTACGAGTACAGCAGCGAGGGTACGTCGCAGGCGCATCCGGGGTACGTGTTCGCGCGCCACGTGCCGCCGAGGCTCTCGGCCTTCTCGAGGACGACGAAGTCGGTGATCCCGCGCCGTCGCAGCGCGATCGCCGCGCCGATGCCGGAGATCCCGGCGCCGATCACCACCACCCGGTATTCGTCCATCGCGTCGTCCCCTCGTCTCCCGTTATCCAATTCGGATACCATCGGTATCCGGATAACCACAGTATCCGAATCTCGGTCGCTCCGGTACCGTCGACTCGTGGCACGACCGACCCGCCGAGAAACCCAGGCACGCACCCGCGAGGATCTGCTCGCCACGGCGGCCGAGCACTTCCTCGAGCGCGGCTACGCCGCGGCGTCCCTCGACCAGATCGCCGAGGATGCCGGTTATTCCAAGGGCGCGGTGTACTCCAACTTCCGCAACAAGGACGAGTTGTGCTTCGCGGTGCTCGACCGGATCCGGGCCGAGCGCATGGGCGAGATCGCCGCCACGCTCGAGGCCGGTGCGTCGCTCGACGACGTGGTGGCCGCCTTCGGTGCGTGGGCCGAGCGCACCATCGGCGACCGGCGCTGGACCCTGCTCGAGATCGAATTCTCGGTGCGCTCGCGGCACAACGAGGAGATCCGCTCCCGCATCGCGGCCGGTGCCGCCGGGGTGCGGACGCTGATCGCCGAGCTGATCCGCTCGCTCGCCGACCGGTTCGGCGTCACACCCACGATGGATCCCGGGCAGGCGTCGACCATGCTGCTCGGTCTCGGCATCGGCCTGGGCCTGCAGCGCGCGATCAGCCCCGAGCTGTCGGCGGCCGCATTGACCGACGCGGTGCGCGCGTTGATGCGGCCGCGGCGGTGAGGGGGGCGGAACCTACCGGGCTCGATAGGTCAGGCAGTTGGCCGCGTGCTCGCCGCTGCCGGTGCCGCCCACCCGGATCTCGCTCGCGGTGCACTCGAGATCCTGGTTGTGCACGCAGTCGGCGCGCTGGCAGGCGCCGACCATGCTGGTGACGGTGTCCAGGCCGCCCTTCGTCGACAGCGGGATGAACGTCTCGCAGTCGGCGCTGCCGTTGTGTCCGGCGACGTTGATGGCATAGGCGTGACAGCCGTCGTGGTTGTAGGAGCAGGTGCCGACACTGCACTCGGTGACGTGCGGCATTTCCATCGTGGTCATGATCGATCCTTCCGGAGGACGGTTGTCCACTCTGGGATGCAGACCATGGTAGTGGTGCGACAGGTGTGCGAACAGTGCCGATTACGTTGATGTACCGAGTAATTCGCCTACGCGGGTGTTGCGTGATCGGCCGCCGTGCAGGTGGCGCCGGGAATCGTCGGCTCACCGCCTCGGCGCCGACGCCGAGCGTCTGCCGGGTCGTCCCCGGCTCCGGAACCGGCCTGCCCGCTGTATTGACATTAACGTCAACGTCAATACATGCTGTCGATCGTGACGACGAGCGAAGCCCAGCAACGGGCCCGGTCCGCGCGGCGCGACAGCGACGGCCCACGCCGGCGGGCGCTGCTCGAGACCGCCCGGGACTGCTTCGGCGAACTCGGCTACGAGCGCACCACCGTCGCGGTGATCACCGGTCGCGCCGACGTCTCCCGCGCCACCTTCTACGCGTACTTCTCCTCCAAGGAGGAGGTGTTCCGCGCGCTCGCCACCCTCGTGTGCCGGCAGTTCCTCGACGCCCAGCACATGGAGGGGCAGGTGGTGGACGACCTGCGCCGGGTGCTGCGCACCACCACCCGCGCCTTCATCGAGTCCGTCTACGTCAACGGCCGCATCCTCGAGCTGATCGAGCACCGCGCCCGCCTGGACGACGAGGTCGGCGCCGAGTGGGAGAGCGTGCGCGAACGCCTCGTGGGCCGTTACGTGCGGTTCGTCGAACGCATCAACGCCACCGGCGAGGTGCTCCCGTGCGCGCCACCCGAACGCATCGCCCGCACCCTCGCCGACGCCCAGCGCGCCGGCGCCCTGCGCCTGCTCGGCGCCCCGAGGCAGGAACAGCAGTCCTACATCGACGACATGATCGCGATGTCCGAACGGCTCATCGGCTTCCGCTGATCGGCCCCGACCGACAGGACCACCGACACCCATGCTGCTCGTAGCCAACCGCGGCGAGATCGCCCTGCGGGTCATCCGTTCCGCCACCGAACTCGGCCTCGACACCGTCGCCGTGTATGCCGAGGACGACGCGGACAGCCCGCACGTCGCCGCCGCCACCCGCGCCGTCGCGCTGGCCGGTGCCGGGTCGGCCGCCTACCTCGACGGGCGGGCGCTGCTGCGCGCCGCCGCCGAGACCGGCTGCACCCTCGTCCATCCCGGATACGGATTCCTCAGCGAGAACGCCGAATTCGCCGAAGCATGCGCCGCGGCCGGGGTGACGTTCGTCGGACCCGAGCCGCGGGTGCTGCGGCTCTTCGGCGACAAGGCCGCCGCCCGCCGCACCGCCGTCGCCGCACAGGTGCCCGTGCTGCCCGCCACCGACGGGGGCGTCACGGCCGGCGCGGCCCGCGACTTCCTCGCCGCCCATCCCGGCGGCATCGTCCTGAAGGCGCTCGCCGGCGGGGGTGGCCGCGGCATGCGGGTGGTGCGCGACGCCGCGGACCTCGACGACGCCTTCCGCGCGTGTACCGCCGAGGCGGAGTTGGGTTTCGGCAACGGCGCGCTGTTCGCCGAGGCCCTGTGCGCTCGGGCCCGGCACATCGAGGTGCAGGTCGTCGCGGCCCCCGACGCTGCGGGCGGGGTGCGGGCCCTCGCGCTCGGTGACCGGGACTGCAGCGTGCAGCGACGGCACCAGAAGCTCGTGGAAATCGCTCCGGCGCAACGACTCGGCGCGACGGTGCGCCGCGCGCTGCACGAGGCCGCGGCGCGGCTGTGCGCGTCGGTGGGCTATCGGGGCCTCGCCACCGTCGAGTTCCTCGTCGCCGGCGACGACGCGGTCTTCCTCGAGGTGAATCCCCGTATCCAGGTGGAGCACACGGTCACCGAGGAGGTCACCGGCGTCGACCTGGTCGCGACGCAGGTTGCGATCGCCCGCGGCGCCCGGTTCGACGAACTCGGCCTGCCCGGCGGCGTCACCGCCGACGACGCCGGCGTGCGCGGCGAGCCCGCCACCGCGAGGGGCATCGCCGTCCAGGCTCGCGTCAACACCGAGACGATGCGCCCCGACGGCCGGGCCGTACCGGCCTCCGGCACGCTCACCGTGTTCACGCCGCCCACCGGGCCGGGCATCCGCGTCGACACCTACGGCCGTCCCGGGCTGACGACCAGCCCGCGCTACGACTCCCTGCTGGCCAAGGTGATCACCCACACCCGCATCGACGACTTCGCGGCGGCGCTGCGCAAGACGGACTCGGCGCTCGGCGACCTGCTCGTCGAGGGCGTCGCCACCAACGCCGAGTTCCTGCAGAACATCCTGCGCGACAAGGACTTCGCGGCATCCGACGTGCACACGTCGTGGCTGGACGGACGGATCGCCGACCTCGCCGTCGCCGGCCCCGACGGCGCACCGGCCGTCGCGCCGGAACTGCACGCGGGGGAGGAGGCGGTGCGCGCCGACATGGTCGGCACCGTCGTCGAGACCGCCGCCGACGGCGACGCGCTCGCGCCGGGCGCGCCCGTCGCGGTGCTCGAGGCGATGAAGATGCAGCACGTGGTGTCCGCATCCGGACCGGCGACCGTGGTGCGCCTGCTGGTGCGGGCCGGGCAGACCGTGCAGCCGGGGGAGGTGCTCGCCGTGGTGCGCGCCGGGTCCGTCGACGCGGCCACCGGCGACGGGGGCGAGCGGGACCTCGACGCCGTGCGCGACGACCTCGCCGAGATCCGGGACCGGCACGCCCGCACCCTCGACGCCGCCCGGCCCGACGCGGTCGCCAAGCGGCACCGGACGGGCCGCCGCACCGCGCGGGAGAACATCGCCGACCTCGTCGACGACGGCACCTTCGTCGAGTACGGGCCGCTCGTGCTCGCCGCGCAGCGCAGCCGGCGCAGCGAGGAGGACCTGATCGCCAACACCCCCGCCGACGGGCTCGTCGGCGGTCTCGCCCGCATCGACGGTGCCGAATCGGTGGTGCTCTCCTACGACTACACCGTCCTCGCCGGCACACAGGGCATGCGCAACCACAGCAAGACCGACCGGCTGCTCGCGCTCGCCGCCCGCCGCGAGGTGCCGCTCGTGCTGTTCGCCGAGGGCGGCGGCGGACGCCCCGGCGACGTCGACGCCGGACCCGGGCAGGGCCTGGAGCTGTCGACATTCCGCGCGATGGCCGGCCTGCGCGGGCGCGTCCCCACCGTCGCGGTGGTCTCCGGGCGGTGCTTCGCCGGCAACGCCGCCCTCGCCGGCGTGTGCGACGTGCTGATCGCCACCCCCGGCACCAACATCGGCATGGGCGGGCCCGCGATGATCGAGGGCGGCGGGCTCGGCGTGTACCGGCCCGAGGACATCGGCCCGATCGACGTGCAGCGCCGCAACGGCGTCGTGCACCTCGCCGCACGCGACGAGGCGCACGCCGTCGAACTGGTCCGGCAGTACCTCGGCTACTTCACCGCCGCCGCCGGCGAGTGGGCAGCCCCGGACCCGCGGCTGGCGCGGCACGTCGTTCCCGAGAACCGGTTGCGCGCCTACGACGTGCGCGCGGCGATCGATGCGATCGCCGACGTCGGCTCCGTGCTCGAACTGCGCGGCGACTACGGTGTCGGCATCGTCACCGCCCTCGTCCGCGTCGAGGGCGCGGCGTACGGGGTGCTCGCCAACAGCAGCCACCACCTCGGCGGCGCGATCGACGCCGAGGCCGCGGACAAGGCCGCCGACTTCCTCGAGCTGTGCGAGGCGCACCGCCTGCCCGTCGTGAGCCTCTGCGACACACCGGGATTCATGGTCGGACCCGAGTCGGAGAAGGAGGCCACGGTGCGCCGGTTCGGCCGGCTGTTCGTCGCCGGGGCGCGCCTGACCGTCCCGTTCGGCACCATCATCCTGCGCAAGGGTTACGGCCTCGGCGCCATGGCCATGGCCGGCGGGTCCTTCCACGCACCCGAGTTCACCGTGGCGTGGCCCACCGGCGAGATCGGCGGCATGGGGCTCGAGGGCGCGGTGCGGCTCGGCTTCCGCAAGGAACTCGAGGCCGCACCCGACCAGGCCGCCCGCGACGAGCTGTTCGCGCAGCTCGTCGCCGCCGCCTACCAGCACGGCAAGGCCCTGCAGGCCGCGACGATCTTCGAACTCGACGACGTCATCGATCCCGCCGACACCCGGGCCTGGGTGTCGCGGCTGCGCATGTCCTGAGCGACGGTGGGTACCCGTCCGTCACCGACGTGAGGGAGGCGGCAGTGAGCAGGCAACCGGGAGCCGAGGAGTTCGTGCCGGAGACCACCGACCTGGCCGAGCTCGCCGCCGCGGCGGGCGGCTGCCGCGGGTGCGAGCTGTACCGGAACGCCGAACGCACCGTGTTCGGCGCCGGCCCGGCCACGGCCCGGCTCGTGCTCGTCGGCGAGCAGCCCGGCGATCAGGAGGACCGGGCCGGGGAGCCGTTCGTCGGCCCGGCCGGGCGGCTGCTCGACCGGGCCCTCGAGGCGGCGGGGATTGACCGCGGCGAGGTGTACGTGACCAACGCGGTCAAGCACTTCAAGTTCGAGCGGGCCGCGGCCGGCGGGCGTCGCATCCACAAGAAACCGGCACGCGGCGAGATCGTCGCGTGCCGGCCCTGGCTGGTCGCCGAACTGCAGGCCGTGCAACCCGACGTGCTCGTGTGCCTCGGCGCCACCGCGGCCCAGTCGCTGCTCGGCCCGTCGTTCCGGGTGACCGCGCACCGCGGGGAGATCCTGCATCTCGACGGGGAGGTGCAGATTCCGTCCGCTCCGGCCGTCGTCGCCACGATCCACCCGTCGGCGATCCTGCGCGGACCGACGGAGCAGCGGGAGGAGGCCCTCGCCGGGCTGGTCGCCGATCTGCGGGTGGCCGCCGGGGTGCTGTAGTACCCACAGCGGTTCAGTCGTCGGACGCCTCCCGGCGAGTGCGTTCTGCACCCGCTGGATGGCCGCGTCGTCCCAGCCGGCGGGGGTGAGGATGTCCGCCCACAACTGTGCGCTTCACACCCCGCCGTCATCGGGGCCGAAGGTCTCTGGCGTCGCCCCGCCGGCGGGATCATGCTGAACTCATCGGGCGCCCGCACCGCCGAGTCGGCGTCCGGGGAGGTCGACGGTGTCCACCCCTGCTCCGCACACAACCCAGGCCCGGCGCGACGGTCCGCACCGCCCGAGCACGACGTCGACGGTGCTGCTCGCCTGCGGGGTCGTGTCGTCGCTGCTGTACGTGGGTGCGCACGAGGTACTCGCGGCCGCGCTCTACGACGGCTACAGCCGGTTCGATCAGGCGATCAGCGAGCTGACGTCGGTCGGCGCGCCGACCCGGACACCCCTGATCGTCGCGGGATTCTTCTACGACGTGCTGATCGTCGCCTTCGGGATCGGCGTGTGGCGAACGGGCCACGGCGTCCGCCCTCTGCGCATCGCGGGAGTTCTCCTGGTGGCCTACGGATTCGTGGGACCCCTGTGGCTGCCGTTTCCGATGACCGGCCGCGAGGACATCGAGGCCGGGGCCGCCATGCCGCTCGCCGACACCATGCACCTGGTGCTCAGCGCGGTGACGGTCTCGCTGTGGTGCGCGATGATCGGGTTCGCGGCCGCCGCCTTCGGAACCTGGTTCCGGGTGTACTCGGCGGTCACGGTCGCGACGATCCTGGCGTTCGGAGCGTGGACCGGCCGGTACGTTCCGGCGGTCGCCGCCGCCGAGCCGACTCCCGGCATGGGCGCGGTCGAACGCGTGATGTTCGGTGCGTTCGTGCTGTGGGTCGCGGTGCTGGCGGTCCTGCTTCTCGGCGGCCACCCGCACACCCGCCCCGAGGGCCCAGCACCGTCGGGTGGCCGATCGACGCGACGAGCGGACGGGCCCGCGTGAGATCGCGCTCGCGTGTCCGGTCGCCGGACAGCGCGCTCACCCCCGAGCTCGGCGCGCGGCACCGCGTTCCAGGTAACCAAGCGCGGATTGCGCTGCATGGAATCCGCACATGCCGTGTGCGCCCGCACCGGGCGGAGTCGCGGCCGAGCAGAGGTAGACGCCGGGAATGCCGGTGGCGTAGGGATCGAGCGTCGGACGCGGCCGGAACACGAGCTGTAGTGCGCTGTTCGCGCCGGTGACGATGTCACCGCCGACGTAGTTGGGGTTGTGGACGGACATCTCCGTCGTGCTCCGCACGTGCGTGGCCCGCACGGTGTCGCGGAACCCCGGTGCGAAGCGCTCGATCTGTGCGGTGATCGCCTCGGTGGCGTCGCCGGTATAGCCGTGCGGCACATGGGCGTACGCATAGAGGGGGTGCAGGTTCCCGGCCGACCGGGAGGGATCGGCGACGAACTGCTGCCCGACGAGCACGTAGGGACGCTCGGGCATGACGCCCCGGTGCACCTGCCGTTCGACCGCCGCGGTCTCGGCGAACGAGCCGCACACGTGCACGGTGCCGGCCCGGCGCGACGGCTCGTGCGCCCACGGCACCCCGCCCTCGACCGCGAACTCCACCTTGAAGGCCCCCGGACCGTGGCGGTAGCGCCGGTAGGCGCGCGCGGTCCGCTTCGGCATCCGATCTCCCGCGATACGCGCAGCATCCGCGGGGGACGTGTCGAGCAGGACGAGGTCGGGCCTGCCGAGCTCGTCGAGGGATTCGACGCGGACGCCGGTCTCGATCGTGCCGCCGCTCTTCTCGACGAGGGACGCCATGGCCGCGGCGATGGCCCGGGACCCGCCCTGGGCGACCGGCCAGCCGTACGCGTGGGCGGCGGTGCCGAGTGCGACACCGATCGCCGAGGACATCGGCGAGGCGAAGGGGCGCAGTGCATGCGCCGCGACCCCACCGAAGAGGGCCCGGGCCTGCGGGGTGGACCACCGGCGGCCGAGCAGCGCGGCGGGCATCGCCGCGTATGCCCCGAACCGCGCCAGCAGCACCGGATGCGCCGGCATGTGCAGCATGGGGCGCAGGAAGTCCTCGGTGATCCCGCCGAAGCGCTCCGTGAGGGCTCCGAACACCGTGCGCCATGCGCCGCCGTCGGACCCGAGTCCGGCCGCAGTCTCGGCCACGGACCGGTATGCGGCGGCGCCCCGGCCGTCGTCGAGCGGATGGGCGTACTGGACCTCGGGCCACAGCCAGTTCAGTCCGAGCGACCGGAGGTCGAACCGCCGGCTGAACGGCGTGTCGACGGCCAGCGGGTGGAAGCCGCTGCACTCGTCGTGGAGCAACCCCGGCAGCGTCAGTTCGCTGCTGCGGGTGCCGCCGCCGACGGTGTCGGCCGCCTCGAATACCCGGACCCGGACGCCCTCCGAGGCGAGGACGACGGCGGCAGCGAGCCCGTTGGGCCCGCTGCCTACCACCACCGCGTCGGTCATGCATTCACCTTGACACGGGCTTCGATCGCCGGGTGCGGATATGCCGTCCCCGCCGGCTCGTAACCGGGCATCCGCCAGGTGACGGTGTGCGGAATCGGGCCGTTGGGCAGCCACGGCTGCTCCGCCACCGCGTCGTCGATGTGGTAGTACCCGCGCTCCACGACACCGAGGGCGGCGTCGATGACCTTGTAGTCCAAGGTCTTCCGGTTGATGGGCTGCGACTCGATCCAGACGACGACGCACTCGCCGGGGGCGAAGTTGCAGCGCTTCTGCACCGCCGTGATCGTCTGCTCGTTGTGCAGGTGGGCGTCACCGAACTGCCAGCCGACGAGGGTCGTGCAGGTGAACTCGCCCTCACGGATGCGGTAGTTTTCGAGCCGGTCGAGGTGCCGCATCATCAGCGACATCAGGCCGCGGCCCTGGCTGTGCATCGTGCGCCACGCCACCGCCTTCTGCATGAAGATCTCGGCGACCTCCTTGCCGTACGCGGCGGACAGCTGATCGACCTGGTTGGCGTTGAACTTGATCAGGTTCTCGTTGAGCTTGTTCTCCGCCTCGTCGCCGCGGAACGCCCACAGGGCGGATGCCCAGTTGCCGGCGTATTGGCGCATGGACGGCAGGAACGAGACCAGATCGGGCCGCAGGTTTCCGAGGATCGGGAAGATCAGGAAGGCCAGGAAGATCGGCAGCAGGATCCACGGCGAGCTGGCGTCGCCGAGGCTGTAGCCGGCCCCGGCCGGGAATCCGGCGAAGATCCAGGCGGCGGCGAACATGTAGAACACATTCCACTCCAGCGGTACCGCGAGCGGGAACGTGGAGGTGATGAAGATGTGGAACATGATCATGCCGACGATGGCGAGCAACGTGACGGTCGCGTTTGTCGAGAACAGCAGCACCAGGGGCACGACCAGCTCGACGACGGTGCCCCCGATGTGGGCGAGGGTCCAGCTGACCTTCGACGGGCGCAGGTCGTTCGGGAAGTTGCGGTAGAGCGAACGCTTGAACCGCTTCGAGGTGATCCACGGGGTGTTGCTCAGCATGGGCGGGATCACGTTGGTGAAGTGGTGGCCGAACTTCGAGACGCCGGCGCCGAACCACACGGTGACCATGGCGACCTTGGCCGCGAGGATCATGTCGACGTGGTTGCCGAAGATGCCGAAGAAGAACATCACGGCGAGGTACTGCTCCGAACGCGCCGCCAGGAACACGACCCGGTCGCGCAGGCCCATGACGATGATCAGGCCGACATAGGTCAGCAGGGCCCACTGCGGCAGCAGCCCGACGTCGCTGCCCGGCAGCGCACCGGTCGTCACGCCCGGGCCGAGCAGCAGGAACGCGAGCGTCGCGAGCAGAGCGAAGTAGAGCCCGGTGTCGAAGGTGGTGCGGTGGTCGCCCTTGGTGAAGGGAACGACCCTCGGCCACGGTGGAAGCCGCAGCGTGCCGCGGCGGGTCCAGTAGCGCCAGCCACCGGTGAACGGCTTGAACTTGAAAGCGAGGGGACCGGACGACGAGGCGTAACCGGTGATTTCGAACAGGATGGTCCAGACCATCAGCTTCTGGTAGACGATCGGCTCGCCCCACCAGGCACCGAGGTCACCGAAACCCAGTCCGGGGGTGGTCAGTCCGACGATCGCCGTGCCGGCGAGGACGTAGAAGATCAACTTGTACACGTACAACATGTGCATCTTCTTCGGGCCGCCGAAGCCGTACTCGGCCCAGTGCGTCGCGAGGACGCGCATCCGGTCCATGAAGGGCATGTCGTCGTAGGTCGCGGGATCGACCGGTGGCATGTCTGCCGTCTTGAAACCCATTGGTGCTCCTGGATTCGGGTAGGGGTTGTCACCGCGAGGACCGCTCGCGGGGATGTCGAGGGGGGTTCAGGCGTGCTGGAGGGCGCGCCTGAGGCCGGGTTTGTCGATCTTGCCGACGGGATTCTTCGGCAGGGCGTCGAGGATCTCGAGATGCTCCGGGACCTTTGCGCGCATGAGATGCCGGCGGCAGTGCTCGAGCAGTGCGTCGGTGCTCAGGGCCGAGCCCGGATACAGGGAGACGTAGGCGACGGGCACCTCCCCGAAGACGGGGTCCGGCCGGCCGACGACCGCGGCCTCGAGCACCCCGTCGAGGGAGGCCAGGACGGTCTCGATCTCCTTGGGGTAGATGTTCTCGCCCCCGCGGATGATCATGTCCTTGACGCGGTCGACGATGCGCAGGTAGCCGTCCTCGTCGAGGATGCCGACGTCGCCGGTGTGCAACCAGCCGTCGCGGATCGTTTCGGCCGTCGCGTCCGGGCGATTCAGGTAGCCACGCATCACGGTGGGTCCCGCGACGACGACCTCACCGCGTTCCCCGGCCGGCAGCAGCTCACCGTTCGACGACATGATGCCGATCGTCTGGCCGGGCAGGGCCGGCCCGACGGTGCCGAGCTTGCGCACCCCGTCGATCGGATTGCACGCGGAAGCACACGTCCCCTCCGTCAGGCCGTATCCCTCGACCATGACGAAGCCGAACCGTTCCTGGCTGCGCTGCAGCAGCTCCTGCGACACGGGCGCCGCGCCGCACACGACGAATCGCAGCGACGACGTGTCCGGCCGAACGTCCTCCGGCAGCGCCGTGAGCATGGCATAGATCGCCGGCACGGCCGAGAAGTAGGTGGGCCGCAGCCGCTTCAGATGGTCGAAGAACCGGCCGGCGGAGAAGTGGCCCACGACGCTGAGCTGCCCGCGCGAGCGCCAGATCGCCAGAGCACTGACCATGATCGCGTTGACGTGGAACAGCGGCAGGATCAGCATGCAGTGGTCGTCGGCCGTCAGACGGAAGTGCTGCGCCATCGTCGACGACATCGCCTCGGCGTGGGTGTGGTCGAGCAGCACACCCTTCGGTCGTCCCGTCGACCCGCTGGTGTAGATCACCAGGGCGAGTTCGTCGCCGGAAAGTTCGACCGGATCGGGACCGGACCCGCCGTACGCGAGGTCGTTGACGG
Organism: Rhodococcus sp. 14C212; assembly: GCF_011058195.1. Lineage (NCBI taxonomy): Bacteria > Bacillati > Actinomycetota > Actinomycetes > Mycobacteriales > Nocardiaceae > Rhodococcus > Rhodococcus sp. 14C212. Next base: position 12,136 of record NZ_JAALEH010000068.1, read on the forward strand.
CGATGCTCGGCCGGCCCCCGGTGGGTGCGTCGGCACCGAGATTCACCACGAGAGCCGCGCCGGAATCCGAGATCTGATATGCCGCTTCGCTTTCCGTGAACACCGGGTTGACCGGCGTGGCAGCTCCGCCGAGCCGCCACGTCGCGAGCATGGCGACGAGCAGCTCGACCCGGTTCGGCAGCATGATCGCCACGACGCGGCCCGGCCCGACTCCGTGGTCCGCGAATTGCGCCGCGACGGCACGGGTCCAGTCGTCGAGCTCCGCATAGGTCAGTTCCACGCGGTCGTCACGGACCGCCACGCGGTCGCGATCCTCGGCGGGGGCGTTCCAGGGGAGATAGGGGAAGTGCATGGGGGAGGGACTCCTCGGTTCGGCGAGCGATTGCCGTCCTGTGATGGATACGACAATATTTGCTCCACGTGATGCGTACCACGTCCTGCCGAAACCAAGTTGGCCGCGAGTTTTGGTGAAAATGCACAACGGGGAGGATCAGCTCCGGGCCCGGCGCTCGGTGGGTGCCGTCTTCGGCAGCAGGACCGCGCGGCCGAGCACGTGGCACACGTGTAACGCCAGTTCGAGGTCCAGCCGATTGTCCGAGAGGGGTCGCCCGCGCTCCTCCTCTGCCTTCTGCAGGCGGTACTTGATCGTATTGCGGTGCAGCACAAGCTCTTCGGATGCGTGCACGTAGCTGCCGCCGGTGCTCACGAAGACCCGCACGGTTTCGCGCAACCGCTCCGCCGTCGGGGTGTCGGCGGCCAGGGGACCGAGAACCTCACCGATCCAGCGCCGCGTCGAGGCGAGATCCCGGGCGAGCACGGCCGTGACGGCCATGCCGTCGTCGCCGTAGAACACCGCGCGGCCGGGCCCGGTGGGCGCCGTGCTCCCCACGATCCGTACCGCCTCTGCCTGCTCGTGCGTGCGGCGGAAACCGCCCACGCCGGCGGCGGGCTTGCCGAGCGCCACCCGCACGCCTCTCGTCGCCTGCAGGGCGGGTTGGAGCCGGGAGACGTCGATCGGCAGGTGCTCCGGGGTCGTCGCCGTCCACACCCACGCGGTTCTCCGGTCGACCGGAACGAAGAGCGGCGGGCCGGTGGCGCCGAACGTCGCGGCCAGTGCCTCGGCGAAGGCGCAGAGGACGTCGGTCTGGTCGGCCCTCTGGTGGGGGCTCTCGATCCACACGATTCCCCCGAGATGGACGCGGTCGAGCCGGTATGCGGTCTTCGACGCGAACTCCCCGGCGTCCACCGGCTGGCCGGTCAGGAGCCGATCCACCAGGGTGGAAGTCACGTTCTCGCTCTGCTGCAGCAGCGCGTGCCGTTCCTTCTCGTGTGCCTCGAGGACGACGCGCGCGACCCAGTCGACATACTTGTGCATCCAGCCGGCGAGGTGGTGCAGGAGCCGGAGCTTCAGGTCGGGGGAGCAGTCGATCTGCTGGATCTCCTCGAACATCCGGTTCAGCATGTCGTCGGAGCCGATGTGGTACGCGCGTCGCAGCACCGACGACGGCACGCCCCGCCGGGCCAGCCGGATCGCGTATTCGGTTGCGGCCGTGATCGGCTGCATGTGCTCCAGCGGGATGTCGTGCCGGATCATGTGCAGGATCGTGGCGACGTTGCCCTCCACGCTCGCGTGGAGGATGTCGGTCAATTCGGGATCCCCGAGATCTTCGACGGTCTCCTCGATCGCCGCGTTCATGCCGGCGGTGATCTCGTCGAACCGTCGCTGCAGGCGGTCGCCGACCAGGGCGACGAGCTCCTGCACCTCGTCGGTGCCGGCGGACCCGGCCTCGGCGGGTTCCCGCGCGGGGGTGTCACTCATCCGGCGGTGACCAGGGGGATACAGCCAGCTCCGGCATGGCGGAACTCCCTTCCGTTGTGACGCACGACACTAGGCGAGTTTCGTCCGGTCCTCCATCGTCACGCTCGACGAAGATCGCCCGGCTCTTTGTGCTGAATCGACAAAGGGCTCGCGCCCCGGGCCGACGCGCCCCGGGAATCGACGTCGACGGCATCGACCTGGTTGCCGGACGACGAGCTCACGGGTGCCGCTCGGGGCGGGAGACGGACTCGATGAGCTGCCGGGCGACGTCGTACAGCTTGGTGTTGGTGTGCTGGGAGAGATCGACGAGGCGGTGGAAGGCCGCCTCGCCGCTCAGGCCGTGCAGTGCCATCAGCACGCCTTTGGCCTGGTCGATCTCGGCACGTGAGGTCAGCGCCGTCTGCAGCTGCTCGACTCGTTCGTTGGCACGCTGCCACCGCTGGGCGTTGCCGATGGCGGCCGCCGCCCCGGCGGTCAACAACCGCATCAGGTGCTCGTCGAAGGGGTCGAAGGCCTCGCCCCGGCTGCTGTAGAGATTGAGCGACCCCACGAGTTCGCCGGGATCGTCCCCCTCGAGGAGTAGGGGGACGGACAGGTAGGCGCGGATCCCGGCCGCCCTCGCTGCCGCAGTGAACTCCGGCCATTGTGCCGCGTGCTCCCCGACGACGGCCCGGACCGGACTGCGGGTCCGGGCGGCCTGCAGGCACGGCCCGCGTCCGGCCGCATACTGTCGCGAGTCGATCGCAGCGATGCTCTCGTCCGTCAGCGCCGTGGTGTGCGGTCCCCCGCCGTCGAGCTGGGTGACGCTGACCGCATCGGCATCGGGCAGGGCGGACACCGCGGTGTGCGCGAGCCGATCGAGCGCCTTCTCGAGGGGTTCGTGTCCGGACCACTCCCGGCGCAGCTCGTCGAGCGCTGCGGCGACGGTGTCCAACGCTGCCAGCACCTGGGCCGTCGACGCCCGTTTCGCGAACCCGTCGTCCATCGCGTGCCCTCCTGCCGTCCACCCCGTCCCCGAGTGTGCACCGGCTGTGGGCCAGGCCGGGCGGTCATGGGCGACAAGTACGCGACGATTTCGGCTCCGACGAGGTCACGAACTCGTCGCCAGTGCCGCCGCCAGCCCGAACGCGACGGATGTCGCGGCGACCTCGAGTACCGCGTTGCGCAGCGACGCCTCCGCGGTGACCCGGTGCCCGGCCGCGGCCGGCACCCACGTCCGTCGCCACCACCACGCCAGGCCCAGCAGTGCCAGGAGGGTCAGGGTCTTGGCCAGCACGATGCGGCCGTAACCGGTGTCGATCAGGGCCGTGACCGAGCCGAGGCGAACCGCAGCGTCGACGATGCCCGTCGCGGCGAGCACGGCGACGCAGCGCACCGCGAGCGTGGAATACCTGGGCAGCAACCGGGCCCACGCGCCGCGGGACCGGACCGTCAAGGCCAGCGCGACGAGCGTGCCGAACCACAGCGCCGCCGCGAGGGCGTGCGCCGCGTCGAGCAGGGAACCGAGGGTCTGCTGCGACATGTGACCGGTGACCGGCCGGGCGATGAGCGCCAGCGCCGCGGCGACCAGGACCGGGACCGTCGGCCACGTCGCCGACCGGCGATACGCGAGGGCGGCCACGACGGTGCACGCCAGTACGCACAGCAGTGCGGCCACGCCGATCCGGCCGGCGCCCGCACTTCCGAGGTACTCCGCGAAGCGTGAGACCCCGAGCCGCGTCACGGGGACGTTCGTGGTGTCCGCGGCCTGCAGCACGAGCTGCACGGACTCCGTCAGCACCCAGAGCCCGCCGAGACCGGCGATCGCGCGCCAGACGTCGCCGGGGGCGACGGGGGACCGCCGCTCGTCGCGCACCATGACGCCGAGCGCGGCCAGGCCGAGCACCGTCGCGCCGAGGCACAGCGACAGCGCCCGCACCCAGCTCGACGCGGCCGGGTGCGCCAGCAGCCATCCGGCGGCGACGCCCGCGGTGGCGCCGACGCCGGCGGTGAGCAGCCACGCCCGGTGCGCGACGGTGCCGGTGCCGCTCGTCGTCAACGCCCCGCCACCGGCGTCAGGCCTTCTTCGGCTTGCGCAGCACGAACCACAGCACGCCGGCGAGGACGACGACGCCCACGACGCCGAAGACCCACACGGCCGGGCCGCTGTCCTCGTCGCTGTCGGCGGCCGGCGCCGCGGCACCGGCGGCGGCCGCCGCGCCGGGCGCGCCCGGACCGTCCTGCGTGAGGGTGAAGACCTGGGTGCCGGTGACCGGATGGCCGTCCGCTGAGGTCACGCGGTAGGCGATGGTGTACTCCCCGGCCGGGCCGAGATCGCCGACGGCCACGGAGACCGTGGCGTCCTCGACGAGGGGATCACCCTTGGACCACAGGTTGCCGTCCGGGCCGACGACGGTCAGTGCGGCGAAGGACTCCTGCAGGGCCTCGTTGAAGGTCAGGCTCACGCGCTCGGGGCCCTGCGCGATCTGCTCGCCCGGCGCGGGTGTGCTGGCGATGACGACCGAGTGCGCGGCGGCCGGACCGGCAGCGAACAGCAATGCCGCCGCAACCGCGCCGAGCAGCCCGGCGAGCCGGGCGAGAACGAGTGGGATCGGTCGCCGGCGTGCGGCGACGGTGTTCGGGATGTTCATGGGTTTCTCTCTCCGGTGGGGTGGGTCGCGGTCACGCCGCGACGGGCGGCCCCCGCCGGGAGATGCACGGTGCCGGCCGGGCCGATGCGACGGGCCGGCCCGCCACGGCCGGCAGCACCGTCCGGACTGCCTCGATGCGCGGGGGCGCGGCGATCCATGCCGCCCGCACCGCCCGGGTCAGCGGCCCGTACAGGCGTTGCGCCGCCTCGAGCAGGGCCGCGCATGCAACGACCGCGACGGTGTGCGCGACGAGCATCGGTGCCGACGCGTGCAGGTGGCCGGTCGTGACCGCGGCCAGCGCCAGGTGCGCCGCCCCCTGCCCGGCCGAGAGCAGCACCGCGGTGGGCACCGCGCGCAGGTGGGCGGCGACGAGCCCGATCCCGGCCGCGACGGCGAGCAGCAACGCCACTGCGGCGTTGCCGGGCACGCCGCCGCCGGCGCCGCCGTGCGCAGCGACCGCCAGGGCGGCGGTCAGCGCTCCCGCGGCGGCGCCGCGCAGGGTCGAGCCGGGCGCCACGGTGGTGTCAGCGCACGCCGAGGCGGGCGAGCAGGTCGGCCTCGATGCCGTCCAGTTCCCGTGAGATGCCGGCGTGAGCGGCCTTGCGGCGCGGTGCCGGCATCTGCTCGGCGGCGTGCACAGCGGCCGTCAGGTCGGTGAGCCGACCCCGGATGGCGTCGGCGAACTTCTGGGTCTCGGCGTCCTTGGGATGACGTTCGAGGATCTCGCCGAGCGACTTCTCGGCCCCGGCAATGCGGGCGCTCAGGTGCGCGCCGTGACCGGTGTACTCGCCGAGCTGGTCGACGGCGACGCCCATGCGCTGGGCGCGCGCGGCGTCGAGCTGGCCGCGCAGCGCGGTCACGCCCTGGTACACCAGCGGCACGAGCACAGGCGCGAGCAGCCGCACAACGGCGAGGTAGCGCCGCACCTTCGCCGCGGTGAAGCCCTTCTGGGCGGCGGCCTTCTCCTGGGCCTTGAGCGTGGCGAGCTGCTGCTTCTCGACCCGGGTCTGCGACTCGATCAGCGCCTTGTCGGCCTTGAGCTGCGCCTTGGCCGCCTTGATCTCGGCCTTGGTCAGGCGGCTGTCGCGCCTGCGCTGATTCTTCGCGTTGAGTTTGGCCTCGAGCCTCGCCTTGTGCTTGAGAGCCTTCGCCTCCGCCTTGCGGGTGGCGCGGCGCTTCCGCCTCTTGAACAACGCCATCGAACAGGACCCTCCATTCGGTGTACGGCGCCCACGGCGCCATGGTCAGCCTATCCGTGACGGGGGTTTCCGGTTGACCCTAGGTGGACGAATACTGTTCTTCACTGTGAACGTATCCAGCGAGAGGCAGACCTCGCCGGTCCTGATCGAGGCGAGCGCGCTGACCCGGTGCCGGCACCGGGTCCATCTGGACGCGGCCTTTCCGGACGAGTTGGCCGCGGCCCCGGAGCACCCGGGAGCCAAGCAGCGGCAGGAGGCTGCGGCCACCCACCGCGAGGCCGTGCGGCAGCGGCTGTTCGACGCGAACCCCGGCGACTGGGCCCGCATCGACCCCGAGGGGCCGGCGTGGCGGCGCGCCGAAGCCACCCTCGACGCGTGCCGTCGCGGCGCTGACCGGATCTGGGGCGCGGTTATGCCGGCCGAGCCGGACACGGGCCGGCGCGGCCGGGCCGAGATCCTGCTGCGCGACGTCGAGCGCGGCGGCTACATCCCGGTGATCGTGGTCAATCACAAGGTCACCGACCCGGGCCGGGGCGCGACGACGTCGGGGCTGTTCGCGTGGGAACCGGTGGTCGACGAGACCCGCAAGGTGCGCAGCCAGGTGCGCGACCAGATGCGGGTGGCCCACCTGTACCGGATGCTCGAGCGTCACGGCCTGGCCAGCCCGGCGCAGGTCGGCGGCGCCATCGGGTACGGCGGGGACTGCATCCTGGTGCACGACCTGAGTGCGGTCCTCGAGGACTACGACGCGCGGCTGGCCGACCGGCTCGCGATCGCCCGGGGCGAGACGCCGACGGAACCGTTGCAGATCGGGGAGTGCAAGACCTGCCCGTGGTGGCCGCGGTGCCGTGAGCAGCTGAGCGCGACGCACGACGTGTCGCTGGTGGCGCCGGGGCAGCGCGCGGCGGTGCTGCGCGAGCTGGGTGTGCACACGATCGATCAGCTGGCCCGCTGGGAGGGGGATCCGCCCGAGACCTGGCCGCAGGGGTCGTTCGAGGACACCGTCGTGGTGGCCAAGGCGTGGCTGGCGGGAGCGCCGTTGGTGCGGCGGCACGACCACGTGCACGTGCGGCGTGCGGACATCGAGATCGACATCGACATGGAGAGCTACCACGAGCACGGCGCGTACCTGTGGGGCACGCTGCTCAACGTCGCCGGGATCTCCGCGTACCGGGCGTTCGTCAGCTGGGATCCGGTGCCGACCGACGACGAGGCCCGCTCCTTCGCCGAGTTCTGGACGTGGCTGTCCGCGGAGCGGGCCGCCGCCGCCGCGAGTGGGAAAACCTTTGCTGCCTATTGCTATTCGCGCACCGCGGAGGACAAGTGGCTGCTCGGCTCGGCCCGCCGGTTCGCCGGTTTCCCGGGGGTGCCGAGCGAGGACGAGGTGCGCGAGTTCATCGACTCGCCGCAGTGGGTGGACATCTACCAGGTCGTCACCGATCAGTTCGTGTGCCCGAACGGCAAGGGACTCAAGAAGATCGCGCCCATCGCCGGGCACCGCTGGCGGGACGAGGAGGCCGGTGGGGAGGCGTCGATGAGCTGGTATCGCGAGGCCGTCGGCTACGACGGGGACCCCGACCCGCAGCAGCGACGTCGCCTGCTCGAGTACAACGAGGACGACGTGATCGCCACGAAGGTGCTCCGCGAGTGGATGAGCGAGCGTGCGGTGCACGAGATTCCGCACATCTCCGACCTGTAGCTCACTCCGACGGGGGCGTCACCGCCTCGGCGAGCCGGATCAGGGCGTCGACCACCGGCGGGCCGAACATCACGGGATCGTTGTGCTCGGCGCCCGGCAGGGCCACCTTCTCGACGAGCCGGCGGGCGGCGCCGGCGACGGCCTCGCTCTGCCCGGGCGGGACGATCGTGTCCGCGGTCCCGTAGACGACGGTGATCGGCACGTCGAGCCGCGCGACGGTCTCGGCGACCGGGAAGCGGTCCCACATCAGCCCCGTGGGCAGCAGCGGGTAGTGGTGCCGGCCGACGGTGGGCAGATCGACGAACGGCGAGCGCAGCAGCATGCCGGCGGGCGGATGCTCGGCGGCGAGCCCCGTCGTCACCCCGGTACCCAGGCTCTCCCCGAGGTAGAGCAGCCGCTCCGGTCGGACGTTCTCCACCTCGAGGAGGTACTGCCGGGCGGCGCGCACGTCGCGGGCGAGGCCGTCCTCGCTCGGGCGGCCGGGGTTGCCGCCGTAGCCGCGGTAGTCGAAGAGCAGGCTGGCGAAGCCGGCCTCGGCGAGCGCCGCCGCCAGCGGCGCGCGGTCGGCGCGGTTGCCGCCGTTGCCCGAGGCGAGCAGCACGGTGAAGCCCCGCGTCGTGCGGCGGTGCGGGACGTACCAGGCGCCGAGTTCGAGCCCGTCGGAGGTGGTCAGCAGCACGTCGCGGGCGCCGGGCAGCAGCGACTGCGCCGGGGGCGGCGGGGACCTGTCGGGCAGGTAGATCAGCCGGCGCTGCCCGAACCACAGGGCCGACGCGAGCACCGCGACGACCGCGACCACGAGCCATACCAGGCGCATGCCACCAGTGTGCCGGTGTGTCCTTCGGGTGGCCCCGGCAACCCAAAGGACACACCGGCGGCGGAGCCGCCTATCGCGGCGCCATGCGCAGCGCGCCGTCCATGCGGATGGTCTCGCCGTTGAGGTAGTCGTGCTCGGCGATCATCTGCACGAGCTGGGCGTACTCGGCCGGCTGGGCGAGGCGGGACGGGAAGGGCACGCCCGCCTCGAGGCCCTTGCGGTACTCGTCGGTGACGCCGGCGAGCATCGGGGTGTCGACGATGCCGGGGGCGATGGTGTTGACCCGGATGCCGTACTGGGCCAGGTCGCGGGCCGCGGGGACGGTCATGCCGTGGACGCCGCCCTTGGAGGCGGAGTAGGCGATCTGGCCGATCTGGCCCTCGAACGCGGCGACGGAGGCGGTGTTGACGATGACGCCGCGCTGGCCGTACTCGTCGACGGGCTCGGTCTTGGCCATCGCGTCGGCGGCCAGGCGCAGCACGTTGAACGTGCCGAGCAGGTTCACGGTGATGACGGTGCGGAACAGCTCGAGGTCGTGCGGGCCGTTCTTCGACAGCACCCGGCCGGCCCAGCCGACGCCGGCGCAGTTGACGACGAGGCGCAGCGGCAGACCCGAGGCGACGATCTGGTCGACGGCGGCCTGCACGTCGTCGGCGCTGGTGACGTCGGTGGCGATGAGGGTGACGCCGGCGGGCGCCTTGTCGCCGACCCGCTCGATGGACTGCGCGAGGTCGAGGCCGAAGACGGTCGCGCCGGCGTCGGCGAGACGTTGGGCGGTGGCTGCGCCGAGACCGGAGGCCGCGCCGGTGACCAGTGCGGCGGTTCCCTGAATTTCCACTGCCGTGCTCCTTTCGTGGCGCCACCGTCCGGCGTGCGCCTTGTCGACGCTCGCACCTTAGCGCGCGCTAGCTCGTGCGGGTCGGCAGCGGTGGTAGGGCCGTCCCGCGCCGGAGCTGTCGTGCGGCGACTAGCGTCGACCACCGTAACGCCCGGTAGCGGAGGAGGGGCACCGTGAAATCCGACAGTTCGATCGCCGGGTTGTGTGACGCGGTGATCGCCGACCTCGACGCGTTGTCGGCCGAGGCGGTCGACCGGATCCGCGAACGTCTGCCGACCTACCTGGTGGTGCCGCCGGACGAGCACCGCGAATCGACCCGGCAACAGTTCCTCGTCACCCTCCGGTTGCTTGCGGATCGTCCCGCAGACACGCACCCGGCCGGCCCCGAGTTCGAGCGTGCCCGGCAACTCGGCAGGCAACGGGCACTGCAGGGGTTGACCCTTGCGAATGTGATCGAGTCCTTCCACATCGGGTCGCGAGAACTGTGGCGCGCTCTCGTCGAGCACGCGCCGGAACCCACCACGGAACTGCTGCACGCCGGGGGTCTGCTGTGGGACCTCGTCCATGCGGGGACGACCGCGGTAGCGATGGGACACGACGAAGCCACCCGCACGGCGCAGGCGGTACGGGCCAATCGCCGCTCGCTGCTGTTCGAACTGCTCGAGCAGGGACACCCGACGGAGGAGGCCCGAACGCTGGCCGCTGCGCTGGGGCTGGACCCGGACGGGATGTTCCGAGCCGCATGCACGCCGTCCGAGGCGTGGTCCGATGTGCAGCTGCAGGGACTGCAGCACGCGCTGGACGACGGACCGGCGACGGCGCTGTGCAGCCGACGCGGCAACACGGTCGTCACCGTCTTCCAGACGGTCGCGAGTTCGGTGGTCGTCGCCGCGATCCGGGACGTGCGCCCAGACATGTCGGTGGGATCGGGGCTCGCCCGTCGGGGCCTGGAGGGGGCGACAACGAGCATCGGTGACGCCCGGCGCGCGCTCGCGCTGGTGCGGGGCCGGGCACAGACCGCCGACTTCGACGAGTGCTGGCTGCCGGCGATCCTCTTCGAACACCGGGAAGAGCTGGCGCCGATGTTGGCAGAGGGCGCAGAGATCGCAGCCCGGCACCCGCACCTGGCCGAAGCGGTCTCGGCGTTCGCCCAGAGCGGGTTCTCGGCCAGCGCGGCTGCCCGGAGACTGCACCTGCACCCCAATTCGCTCGCGTACCGGCTCGAGCGCTGGCAGCAGCTGACCGGGTGGGACCTGCGCACGGTCGACGGGCTCGTCCGGTCGATGGTCGGTCCGGCGCTCTCGTGAAATTGCCGAACAGGATGCCCGAACTTCGGCTCTGTTGCCGATGGTCACGTGCGAAGCGAAGGCCGAGTATGAACCGGGACACAAGATCGGTTCTCGGGAAGGAGTGCTCATGACCGACGCAGCGCAGACAGGTCCGGGGATCGAGGTGCCACGGCCGCCGACGTTCGGCTCGGTCGACGGCGAGCGCCTGCACCGCAAGCAGCGCCTGGCCGCAGCGTTCCGGCTGTTCAGTGCATGCGGCTTCGACGAAGGAGTCGCCGGCCACATCACTGCTCGCGATCCCGAGCACTCCGACCACTTCTGGGTCAACCCCTTCGGAGTGCACTTCAGTCTGATCCGGGCGAGCGATCTGATCCTGGTCAACCACGAGGGCGAGATCGTCGAGGGGAACCGGCCCGTCAATCGGGCGGCCTTCGCCATCCATTCGCAGGTCCATGCTGCGCGTCCGGACGCGGTGGCCGCCGCACACGCGCACTCCCTCTACGGCAAATCGCTGTCGAGCCTGAAGATCGGACTCGAGCCGCTGACGCAGGACGCCTGTGCCTTCTACGACGACCACGCGGTGTTCGACGACTACACCGGTGTGGTGCTCGACGTCGAGGAGGGCCGACGTATCGCCACCGCCCTCGGCGACAACAAGGCCGTCGTGCTCGCCAATCACGGGCTGCTCACCGTGGGGCAGACCGTCGACTCGGCCGCGTGGTGGTTCATCACCATGGAACGCTCGTGCCAGGCCCAACTGATCGCCATGGCCGCCGGCACCCCCCAGCCCCTCGACGCCGCCACCGCGAAGTTGACGTACGACCAGGTGGGACTCGAGTACGCCGGATGGTTCCAGTTCCAGCCGCTGTATCAACGTATCGTCGCCGCCCAGCCCGATCTGCTCGACTGAGGCGGGCCCTCGCGCGGCCGCCCGGCACCGGGCGGCCGGGGTCACGACTCCGGTCCGCCGTCGCGCCCGAGGCGCGTCGCGCCGACGCCCGCGGCGACGAGGCACGCGGCGGCGCCGAGCAGCAGTCCGGCCCGGCCGCCCCACTGTTCGCTGACCCACCCGGCGATCGGGCCGCCGATCGCGGTGGAGCCGAGGAAGGCCACCGCGAACAGCGCCATCACCCGCCCGCGCATGCCGGGGTCCGCGGCGAGCTGCAGGGAGCTGTTGGTGGTGGCGGTGAACGCGACGCTGAGGACGCCGACCAGCACCATCGCGGCGAGCATGAGCTCGAGCGTGGGCGCCGCCGCGGCCGCGAGCAGAACCACGCCGAACACCGCGGAGGTGACCACCACGGCGGTCGTGCCGGTGCGGCCCCACGTGGCGACGGCGAGCCCGCCGACGACGGCGCCGGCGCCCATCGCGGCGGTGAGGAAGCCGTAGGTCTCGGCGCCGGCACCGAAGGTCTGCTGCGCGACCACGGGCAGCACCACCTGGAACTCGTACGCCAGGCAGCCCACCAGCGCCATCGTCAGCAGCGGCACCGCGAGTGCCGGGGTCTGCCGCACGTGCGCGAGCCCCTCGCGGAGCTGGCCGCGGGCGCGGGCGGCGGGCGGCGACGGGCGCAGCAGGGACAGGTCCAGGCTCGCCAGCGAGGCGACGACGGCGACGAAGCTGAGCGCGTTGAGCAGGAAGCACACGCCGAGACCGCCGACGGCGATGATCAGGCCCGCGACGGCCGGGCCGATCAGGCGCGCGACGGACGCCAGCACCGACTGCAGGCTCACGGCGTTGCGCAGGTCCTCCGGTCCGACGAGTTCGAGCAGGAACGACTGGCGGGCGGGGTTCTCGAAGCACTGGTTGAGTCCGAGCACCACGGCGAGGACGTACACGTGCCACAGCTGGACGGCACCGGTGGCGGTGAGCAGGCCCAGGATCAGGGCCTGCACGCCCATCGCGGACTGCAGGCCGATCATGAGCCGGCGCTTGTCGACGCGGTCGGCGACCACCCCACCGTAGGGGCCGAGCAGCAGCATCGGCACGGTCTGCAGGGCCAGGACGAGGCCGATCGCGGTGCCGGAGCCGGTGAGCTCGAGCACCAGCCACGACTGGGCGACCGTCTGCATCCACGTGCCGATCAGGGAGACCGCCTGGCCGCTGAGGTAGCGCCGGAAGTTGGCGCCGCGGAAGGCGGCGAAGGTCTGGCCGCGCAGGTCGGTGAGGACGGTCATCGGCGCTCCTCCGCCGAGCGACGGCACATCTGCTCGGCGAGCGCTTCGAGCGCCGGCAGGGCGTCGTGCAGGGCGTGGAGCCGCTCGGGGGACAGGTCCGCGAGGTGCTCGGTGAACACTGCGGTGCGCATGCGACGCAGGTCGGCGAACGTACGGGCACCGGCGTCGGTGATGTGGGCGCGGACGACGCGCTTGTCGTCGGGGTCCGGGGAGCGGGTCAGGAGTCCGGCGTCCTCGAGCTTGCCGAGCATCCGCGAGAGCATCGTCGGATTGAGGCCCTCGATCTCGGCGAGCTCGCGCACGCCGACGGTCTCGCGCCGGGCGACGGTGGCGAGGATCGAGAACTGGGACCGGGTGAGTCCGCCTGCGCCGGCGGTGCGACGGTCGACGCGGCGCGCGATGCGGCCGAGCGCCACGCGCAGGCGGTTGACGTCCTCCTCGTCGAAGCGATCGTGTGCGGTCGTGATGCCCACCTCCATTTACTTGCCTATCGGCAAGCATACTCCTGGGGAGGCGGACGCAGGGGCACCCGCGCGGTGCTCTACCGTTCGGCGGGTTCCTCGACGGCGACGGGGACCCGTGCGACCTCGGTCCGGCGGCGCAGCAGCGCACGGGCGGTCACGACGGCGAGCGCGACGGCGAGGGTCACCCCGCCCGCGACCGGCCCGGCGGGCGTGCCGGGGGCCAGGCCTTCGCCGAGCATCCAGGCGCCGAACCCGAAGAACAGCGCCGCTGCCGCCAGCCGGATCGCGTTCTCGGGCAGGTGCTTGCCGAGGACGGCGCCGACGACGATGGCCAGCGCGTCGGCGGCGACCATGCCGATCGTCGAGCCGACCCACACGCCCGCCCAGTCGTTGTCCGCGGCCAGGGCGATGGTGGCGAGCATGGTCTTGTCGCCGAGTTCGGCGAGGAAGAAGGCCGACAGGACGGCGAGGAAGGCCGAACGGGTGACGCGGGCGGCCCTGCCCTGCTCGTCCTCGTCGAGGGAGTCGCCGCGCAGCGTCCACAGGCCGAAGAACAGGAAGGCCAGGCCGCCGACGATCGCCATCGCCGAGGTGGGGATCGCGAGGCCCAGGTAGTGACCCACCGCGACGGAGACGAGGTGCACCGCGGTCGTGGCCGCGAGGATACCGGACAGGACCACCCACCAGCGGTAGCGCAGGGCGAACGTCATCGCCATGAGCTGCGACTTGTCGCCGAGTTCGGCGACGAACACGACGGCGAAACTCAGGACCAGGGCGGACCACATGCCGGGGATTCCTCCTCCTCGCGTGTCGGTGTGGAGGAGGTGGGGACCTGCCTCCGGCCGGGCGACGCGGGTGCGTCGCGGCCGAAGGTCTCGCCCACCGGTGCGTACTCCGGTTCGCCGGGCCGGGCTGAACGCCAGTATGTCGACCGGGCGATTGTGGGCTACTCCCCTTCGCTTAGGCAACCATAACGTGGGCTGCACGAAAAGGCAAAGGCGACAATAAGTTTGGAAACCCGAACTTCGAGGTGAGGGTTCCGGTCAGGCGGCGAGCAGCATGGCCAGAACCGCGGTGTCGGGATCGCTGTTGGGATCGACTCCGACCCGGCTGACCAGCGACGTCACCGTCCCGTCGGCCTCCGCTTCCACCCACGCGGCCCGGTGCTCGAGGCCCAGGTGCGGCAGCCCCGGCAGCAGCACGCACCCCGACGCCGCACCCGTGCACTCCGGCAGCGACGGCCGCGTCTCCGACGGCGGGTGCAGCATGATCAGGGCGGGCGGCTGGTGCCCCGCGAACCTGCCCGGTTCCACCGCCTCGTCGCCGATCACCGGACCCTCCGCGAGCACCAGGCCCACCGTGCCCGGCTCGGGGTCGTCGGGCAGCTCCTCCCGTACCCCGAACACCGTCGACGTGGTCAGCAGGCCCGGCAGCGAGGCCACCCGCACCGTCACCGCGAGCAGCTGTGCCCATTCCCGCGTGCTCTCCGGCCACCGCCCCGAAACCACGAATCCCCGCAGGGATCCTCCGGTGTGGAAGGCGGCGAGGCCGATCTGTACGTTCCCACTCATCCCGCTACCTCCTCGGTGTGACGCCGGTCGATGACCGATACACGCCGTTGGGTAGGTGAAGAATGACCGTTTCGTCCGCTGGCACACAAGAGCCCCCGAGTGCCAGCTCCGCCGCGCGTCCCTCCGGAACGCGCGAAGGGGATGCCGGAATCCGGCATCCCCTTCGCGAAGTGCGACGCGACTAGACCAGCAGACCGGCGGTCTGGGTGCGGGCGCGGTCGAAGCGGGCCTGCACGTCGGCCCAGTTCACGATGTTCCAGAAGGCCTTGACGTAGTCGGCCTTGACGTTCTGGTACTGCAGGTAGAAGGCGTGCTCCCACATGTCGAGCATGAGCAGCGGGGTCAGGCCGATCGGGATGTTGCCCTGCTGGTCGTACAGCTGGACGATGATCAGCCGCTGGCCGATGGAATCCCAGGCCAGGATGGACCAGCCGGAGCCCTGGATCGAGTTGGCGTTCGCCGAGAAGTGGTCGCGGAACGCGTCGAACGAACCGAACGCATCGTCGATCGCGGCACCGAGCTCGCCGTCCGGCTTGTCGCCACCCTCCGGCGACAGGTTCTTCCAGAAGACGGAGTGGTTGGTGTGGCCGCCGAGGTGGAAGGCCAGGTCCTTCTCCAGCTTGGTGGCCTGGGCCGCCATCGTGCCGTTCTCCCGCGCCTCCGCCATCTTCTCGAGGGCGGTGTTGGCGCCGGCGACGTAGGTCGCGTGATGCTTGCTGTGGTGCAGCTCCATGATCTTCGCCGAGATGTGCGGCTCGAGCGCGGCGTAGTCGTAGGGCAGGTCCGGAAGCGTGTACTCAGCCACGAAGGATCCCTTCTCTTCGGGCCCGGCGGGGCCCGTGCGTGATTTTCAAGTACTTCTGGGTTTCCACCCAAACCCATAAGTACACCCTCTGCAATACCGCCCGCGCAGCCGGTTGCGCCGGGGCAGCGGTGGCGACGGAGGGAGTCGCGACGGTGTCCGGAAAAGGACCGACGACCTACCTGCGGAAACGCCGGACAATTCGGCCGGCGTGTGAACGGCCCCTTAACATCGTCGGGTGTTTCGGCCCCTCGCGAGCGACGGGACGCACGACGCCCCGGCGCCGCGCGTGGACCTGCCCGGTGTGAACCTGCTCCGCACCGTCGCCGTCCTGGCGGTGCTGTACTCGCACATCTCCTTCTATCTCATCGACGACCTCGGCACCGGCTGGTGGGTCATCGACGTCGTGTACCGGGTGCTCGTCGAGGGCGCCGGCCTCAACCAGCACCTGTCCTTCCTCGGCGTCGCGATGTTCATGACCCTGACCGGGCTGCTCATCACCCGCGCCGCCATCCGCGACGAACCGCGCCGCTTCCTCGTCGCCCGCAGCGCGCGGCTGCTGCCGGCGTTCTGGGTCGCGATCCTCGCCGCGATCCTGCTGGTGCGGCTCGGGATCAACGGGATGTTCAGCGGCCAGACCGGCGTCTCCGGCGTCGAGGCCGTGCTCAGCTTCTTCCTGGGCGGGTTCTTCCTGAAGCCCGAGGTCGCGGTCCTCGGGGTCACCTGGACCCTCGCGGTGCAGATCACGTTCTATCTGTCCTGCGTGGTCGCCCGTCCGCTCCTGCGGACCCGGCCCATCGTGGTGCCCGTCCTCGGCGCCGTGGTGTGCATGCTGGTGCTGCTGTACAACCTGTACCTGCCCGAGCCGTACACGGTGCCGTTCCTGTCCAAGGTCGCGGCCACGATGCCCACCGTGTTCCTGGGTCAGATCGTGTACCTCGGCTGGGCGCGGCTGACGTCCCGGCGGTGGCTGATCGTCGCGCTGCTCGCCCAGGTCCAGGTGGTGCACCTGGCCACCGACTACCAGGTGTACTGGGCCGGCAGCCGCTACCTGTGGACCATCGTCGTGGTCGCCGCGTGCGTGGTCCTGCTCTCCCGCATCGACGGCCGGTTCGCCCGCTCGCGGGTGCTGCACTGGACTGCCACCCGCAGCTACGCGATCTACCTCGTGCACACGCTGGTGCTGTACCGGGTGTACGAGAACACCGTCGCCCACCTCGGCCGCACCGGTGCCGTGCTCGCCTTCCTGGTGGTGTGCGCGGCCGTCTCCGAACTGCTCTACCGCGGCGTCGAGGTGCCGGCCGCCCGCTGGATCACCGCCCGGTGGTTGTCGCCACGCCCGTCGCCCCAGGTCGCGGCCGAGACGGAACCCGTGGAGAAGCCGCGCGCGTAGCATCGAGGCATGTCCTGGTTCGACGACATCCTCGCCCGTGCGGGTTCGAAGTCGGTGATGGTCACGCAGGAGCAGGCGCTGCCCGGCCGCGCTGAGCCGCTGCCCGTTCCCGACACCCACTACGTCAACGGACACCGCCTCACGCCGCCGTTTCCCGACGGGATGCAGACCGCCGTCCTCGGGATGGGCTGTTTCTGGGGTGCCGAGAAGGAGTTCTGGGAACTCGAAGGCGTGTACTCCACGGCCGCGGGATATGCGGGCGGATACACCCCGAATCCCACCTACGAGGAGGTCTGCTCGGGCCGGACCGGGCACACCGAGGTGGTGCTGGTCGTGTTCGATCCGCAGGTGACCTCCTACGAGGGCATCCTCAAGCAGTTCTGGGAGAACCACGACCCCACCCAGGGCATGCGGCAGGGCAACGACCACGGCACCCAGTACCGCTCGGCGATCTACACGTTCGACGAGGGGCAGATCGAGATCGCGGAGGCCACCGCCGAGAACTTCGGCGCCCGCCTCGCCGCGGCCGGCTACGGCGCCGTCACGACCGAGATCGCGCCGCTCACGCAGTTCTACTACGCCGAGGACTACCACCAGCAGTACCTGGCGAAGAATCCGAACGGCTACTGCCCCGTCCACGCCACGGGGGTGAGCTGCCCGGTCGGCCTCGGCGCCTGACGCCTCGCACCCGGTCCCGAGCGGATCGGCCCCGGCGATTTCCGGGACTTCTGTGACGTTGGCCGGGACACCTTGCCGTCCTTAGCTGTGCGTATCACTCTGGAAAGAGGGAGTAGTCACGGGGGAGAGGATCGAGGCCGAGATGATGCGGAACACGAGCGGATACCTGCGGGTCCTGCGGCGGGGGCTGCGCGGCCGCCACCCGCTGATCCGGCGCACCGACCGTGCCGAGGCGCTACTCGCCGTGGCGGTGCTGCTCCTGGTCCTGGCGACGATCCCCCTCGCCGGCTGGGTCGGCGCCCGCACCTGGGACACCCAGTCGGCCCTCGCCGTGCAGCAGACCGCCGAACGCACCCTCGTGACGGCGACGACGCAGGCTGCGGCCGAGACCACGGACGCCACTGCCGGCGAGCTCACGATGGTGACCTCCGCGTCCGCCCCCGCCACCTGGGCCTGGGGCGACGAGAAGCGCCGGGGGGACGTCACCGTGGACTACGGCACACCCGCCGGCGCCGACGTGCAGATCTGGGTCGATCCGAACGGCGAACAGACGCTCGCGCCGCTGAGCGCGACGAGCGCGAAGATCTCCTCGGTCCTGGTCGGGCTTTCTCTCTGGTTCGCCGCGGCCCTGCTCGCCGCCGCGGTGTTCGGCTACGGCCGGTGGCGGCTGGATCGCGCCCGCACCCGGGACTGGAGCCGCGAAATCGCGGCCTTCCTCGGTTCCACCAGCAGCCACTGACCGCGCCTCGTCGTCACACTTCGGGCATGACCTCCCGCGCCACCAGTTCGAGGTGGTCGAGGTCGGCCAGATCCAGCACCTGCAGGTAGATACGCTGCGACCCGGCCGCGGCGTAGCGGGCGATCTTGCCGACCACCTCGGTGGGCGTGCCGGCGAGACCGTTCTCCCGCAACTCGTCCACCTCGCGCCCGATCCGGGCGGCGCGGCGGGCGATCTCCGCCTCGTCGCTACCGCAGCACAGCACGAGCGCGTTCGAGTACGTCAGCTCGGAAGGGTCGCGGTCGGCCGCGCGGCACGCGTCCTGCACGCGGGCGAACTGGGCCGCGGTGGCCTCCACCGACTGGAACGGGATGTTGAATTCGTCCGCGTACCGGGCCGCGAGGGCCGGAGTGCGGCGCTTGCCCCCGCCGCCGATCACGATCGGCGGACCGGAGCGCTGGTGCGGTTTGGGCAGCGCCGGTGAATCGACGATGCGGTGGTGCGCACCCTCGTACGAGAAGGTCTCCCCGACAGGCGTCTGCCACAGCCCGGTGATCACGGCGAGCGACTCCTCGAACTTGTCGAAGCGCTCCTTCAGCGACGGGAAGGGGATGCCGTAGGCGAGGTGCTCTTCCTCGTACCAGCCGGCGCCGAGCCCGAAGTCGACCCGGCCGCCGCTCATGGCGTCTACCTGGGCGACGGTGATCGCGAGGGGACCGGGGTGGCGGAACGTCGCGGAGGTCACCAGGGTGCCCAGCCGGATCGTGGAGGTCTCCCGGGCCAGGCCGGCCAGCGTGATCCAGGCGTCCGTCGGGCCGGGCAGGCCGGCGGAGTTCATCGCGAGATAGTGGTCGGAACGGAAGAAGGCGCCGTAGCCGAGCCGTTCGGCCGTCTGCGCGACGGCGAGCAGGTCGTCGTAGGTGGCACCCTGCTGAGGTTCGGTGAAGATCCGTAGTTCCATGCCGTCGATCATTTCAGTTCGACGGAGACCACGTCGGTCTGCGCCGAATCGCGCACGCGCTGCCGACGGTGCGCCGGGAGCCGTGAACCATGCGTGGTGGTGGTGCAGAAGATGCCTGTGGGGCAACGAATGACGTCAGCGGGCCGGCCGCTCACCGCCGAAATGTTCCCGGAGTGAGGCGATGTGCCGCTGTGGAAGCTGAGCCTTCTGTGGATGAAGCTGTGGAAACTGTGGATAACTCCCGGACGGAGGCAATTTCACGCGACGCGGCGGGACGGGGCGAATCGGACG